>JAGWBV010000007.1:63698-64058 GCA_021295715.1 Candidatus Poribacteria bacterium
TGGATATGAAAGTCGGCAGTGATGACTCTGTCAAGGTCTGGCTCAACGGTGAAGTCGTTCACACAAACGCTGTCAACCGTGGTGCCGGTGATTTTCAGGACACATTTCAGGTTGACCTGAAAACAGGCGATAATCTCTTACTCGTAAAGGTCAGTGAACGTGGTGGTGGTTGGAGCATGTTCGCCGGTGTCGATGCCGACGTGAATGCCGTCTATAAACCCGCTACCCCAGGTGTCGCTGGAAAAATTACCGGTCCGTGGCTCTGGGTGATTGCAGCAACCGAAGCAAACGAAGGTGGCGCAAATTCAACCGATGTCGATTCACTCGCTGAAGCCAGCGGTGGTGCCGTTACCGAAGATA
>JAGWBV010000007.1:64279-90102 GCA_021295715.1 Candidatus Poribacteria bacterium
GTTCACACAAACGCTGTCAACCGCGGTGCTGGCGACTTCCAAGATGATTTCAAGGTTAACCTCGTCGCAGGTCCTAATGTCTTATTGGTGAAGGTCAGTGAACGCGGCGGCGGTTGGAGCCTGTTCGCTGGTGTTGGTGGCGTGTGGTCCCTCGGAGATACTTTCGTTTCCGTTGAACCCGCTGGAAAACTCTTCACAACTTGGGGAAGCCTGAAAGCCAAGTAAGGTTTAGCTTCGCTATACTACAGTTAAAATGAAAGGACGCAGCCAGAACGTTTTGGCTGCATCCTTTTTCTTTTTAAGTCTTGCTATCGTCCCATGAGTTCCATAAAGACCGGTAGCAATTCCCTAAATCCGTCCTCACGCGTCCCACCGACAGGAGTGTAGACGCTCTCTAAAGAGATCGCACCATCGTATCCGTCGCGTTTCAGAGCATTCACGATGTCATTGTAGTAAGGATCCATCTGCCCTTGAC
Organism: Candidatus Poribacteria bacterium; assembly: GCA_021295715.1. Taxonomy (NCBI): domain Bacteria; phylum Candidatus Poribacteria; species Candidatus Poribacteria bacterium. The sequence continues at coordinate 64,755 of JAGWBV010000007.1, forward strand.
GCATGGCGCAGAAATCGAATGTCGCTGCCGGGAGGTTCACGACACCATCCTTGAGATGAACGTGGGCAATGTGTTCGCGGATGACCTCGTACCCATCTGGATAAGGGATTTCAGTGCAATAGAGCGAGCTGCACGGATCCCAGAGGACTTTCAGATGCGGGACATCTAACTCATCAATCAATTTTTTCGCAAGATGCGCCGATGTTACGTTACCGGAGATTGCGGTTTCGATAACAAGTGTAATGCCCGCGGCATCTGCGATTCGCAACGGTTCCTCTAACCTGTTCAGAAGCGTCGTCCACGCACCTTCGGAGATAATAGGTTCTGCTCCGAAAAGCACCATCTCTTTTCGGAAGCTGAAAATCCGCACGAGATTCGTGCCGAGTGCCTGAGCGACATCAATACACCGTTGTAACGTCGCAATATGTGCGCGATACGCAGGGGCATCAACTGCCGTATCCACAGGGAGTGCTGTAAGATTGTGATGCGAGATACACGATACCTTTAAATCCCGATCTTCGATTAACTCTTTGACCCGTTCAATGTCTGCATCTGTCAGATCTCCAACCTGCTTTTCCCACAGATACTGTAATTCAACGTATTCCAATCCCGTTTCTACCATCGTATCGAGCGCATACTCGAATTCCCGACTGATGCCATCTGTGATAGTTCCCAATTTGAACATTCAATTCCTCTCAATTTCTTTGTCTCTGTAGGTTTCAAAAGTGCTAAATACACGCTTGCCAGATATTTGCACTATACTTATTCTGTTTTTCGGACCTCGACACCTGCGATGTTTTCAAGGATTTTGATGATAGTCCAGTTATCCTCGTCAGGGTTTACTGCTTTTCCGGCTTGAAAGAGTTCAAAAGCGGCACTTGCCGCGAAAAGCGGCACACCACAATCGCTTGCCATATTTTTCGCCAACGTGAGATCCTTATACATTGTGCCGATATTACTTTGTCCCTTGAAATTCCGATCCAATATATTTTGTGTTGTGTCCCTGAACAGGAAATTTCCAACGACACTCGTGCTGACAACATCACGAAGCGTTTCCGGTGCTACGCCTGCCTTCACTGCTAAGGTCAGTGCTTCAAAGATACCGGCATAAGTGACACCAATGAGAACTGCCAGTGCAGACTTGACGGTTTGCCCCATCCCAGCCTCTTCCCCAACGTGATAGATGTCCCGTCCGACTGCTTCAAGCACCGGTTTCGATGCTTCAAATGTCCCCTGTGGTGCCGATACCATCATTGTGAGGGTTCCAGCGGCTGCGCCCGGTGCCCCACCACTGACAGGTGCATCGACAATATTAAACCCTTTTTCTGTCACCAGTTCGGCGACCTCTATCACCTGTGAGCGTCCGATAGTCGCCGTACAGATGACCGTACCTCCGGGTTTGAGTCCTGCCAGCAGCCCGTCTTCTGTAAGAAGTGCTGCCTTGACCTGTTCAACATTCAGGACCATAATAAAGACGGCATCTGCAGCCGCGCCCACTTCTCGCGGCGATGTAGCGGCATGTGCTCCCTCTTCCACAAGTGTTTCCAACGGCTCTGGGCGGACATCATACACTGTGAGTTCGTGTCCAGCTTTCAGGATGTTTCTTGACATCCCCATACCCATGTTGCCAACCCCGATTAATCCAACTTTTGCCATAAATTACCTCAAGAAGTTTCATAAATAATAGTATGTAGAATTGACACAGATTCCGCATTCTTTAGAAGTTGTATTTTACATACGATCCCGCCGTAACTGTGCCAGCAAACATCGGCTGAGTTTATCACAAATTTTCGGAAATGTCAATCAGTTTCCGATCCGGCTATGTCCATGCAATTTTTATACGTTTTTTTCTGGTTTATGCTATAATTAGGCATTTACATAACAAAGGAGCCAAATATATGGCAGATACCATCAAAGGTGCCGTCCTCGGGTATGGAGCGGCATTCAATATGGGCAAAGCCCACGCAAATATGATGCAAAATACAGATGGCATTGAATGTGTTGCTATCTGTGACATTGATCCAGAGCGAACAAAAGCCGCGAAAGAAGATTTTCCGGGAATCCGCACCTATAACTCGGTTGAAGAACTCAATGCGGACGATGGCGTTGACCTGATTGCGAACGTCCTTCCGCATAGTCTACACTGTGGTCCAACTGTGTCGAGCCTCGCAGCAGGTAAACATGTCATCGTTGAAAAACCGATGTGCGTCACAATCGCAGAAGCGACTGAAATGATTACGACCGCCAAAGAGAACACCGTTATGTTGTCCGTTCATCACAACCGACGGTGGGATGCCGACTTCTGGACGCTTCGTGAACTCGTTCACTCCGGTGTTATCGGTAAAGTCTTTAGCGTTGAGATGTGGGGTGGCGGCTATGGTAGACCGAATCCGGACTGGTGGCGGAGTGTCAAGGCGATTTCCGGTGGCCAATTCTACGATTGGGGCGCACACTACCTCGATTGGCTACTCAATGTCCTTGAGGCCCCGATGATTAACGTCACGGGCTTCTACCAACCGAATCTCGTCTGGGACGATATTACCAACGAGGATCATGTCCAAGCCATTATCCGATTTGCAGGGGGCGAGGTGGTTGCGGACGGAGCGGCGGCAAACATCCAGATGTCTAACATCGCGAAAATTGGGGGATCCCGATGGAAACTGCTCGGCTCACACGGCGCGATTACTGACGGAGACGGCGGGTTTAAGGTGTTATCCGAAGCCGAAGGACATCCGAAAGAGCAGCAGGTCAGTTATCATCGCAGACCAGGACCGACCTACTATGAAAATATCGTCGCTCATTTAAACGATGGCACGCCGTTGCTTGTGACACCGGAATCCGCTCGCCGCGTTATCGCTATCATGGACTTGGCGGAAAAATCTGCCAAAACACATCAAGCAGAAACTGTCCCTTACGAGTTTGAATCATAGGATCTAACAGATTGGATTGAACGTGGTGAAACGCAATAGATTCCGACACCCGGCAGGTGCGGTTCCTAACCGCACCCCGATTTAAGAATGTATAGGTAACGCTAAAATCTACCGTAAAACAAAAACCGTAGCCCGTAATGAAATGGAGGGCGGGTTTAAGGAACGCACTTTGTCGTTGGAACGTATGCCTTCCCCCGCAAGGTATAATTAAAAAATGAAAGCAATTGTTTTTGAGAAAATCCAGCAATTACGGATCCATGAGAAACCCATCCCTACACTTGCTACCGGAGATGTGCTCATCGAGATAAAACTCTGCGGCATTTGCGCGTCTGACCTTGCTGCGCTCCGTGGAGATGTATCGGATTACGCGCCCCCTGTCGTGATGGGACATGAACTCGCAGGTGTAGTGGTAGAGAGCCGACACCCCGATGTCAAAATCGGGGAACGGGTTACTGTCAATCCGATGCTTTCCTGCGGTGTATGCCCCGAATGCCAGAATGATCTGGACAAATACTGCACTACCATTGAAGGTATCGGTCACGATATTGATGGTGGCTACGCCGAATACATGCGGATGCCAAAACACGGCGTGGATACCGGCAAGCTTATCCGAGTCCCCGACAGCATTCCACCCGAAGAATTACTCTTTCTGGAACCGCTGGGCTGCTGCCTGAACGCAATGGGGGAAACGCTCTTCAAGAACTCTGTTGCTATCCTCGGTGCCGGTCCCATCGGCTTGATATTTACGCAATTGGCGAAGCGAGCGGGTTTGACAACCTATGTCTTTGAACCGCTGGCGCACCGCAGATCTGTCGCCGAAACGCTCGGTGCTGATCTCACTTTTGATGCTTCACCGGAGGCTACTGCGCAGCTTCAAGACATCACCCAGGGAGGCGTTGATACTGTCATCTCTTCCACAACCAATAAGGCATCCGTAATCGCACTCGCTTTTGATATTATCCGTAGAGGGGGGTGCGTCAACTTCTTTGGACTTGCTCCGGACGGCGAAACGCTCAACATCAACTTAGAAGAGTTCCACTATACAGGTCATAAACTGATGGCTTCGTGGGCGTTTTCGCGCGCCAGTCTTGAAGCGTCGCGCCAGCTTCTGATAGAAAAAGCCCTTAATTTTGAACCGCTGTTAACAGATCGGTTCCCAATTGCACAAGGTTTAGCGGCGTTCGATAATGCTGGTGCGGGGCTTGGGGTCAAGACTGTCGTTTATCCGTGACAGATAGGACGAACGCGACTCTTCCGTGAGGATTGATTCACACATTTGCCAGATGTCGAGGTCCCCGAAGTAGATGCGAGAACCCCACTATATCTTAGTTCCCAAGTGCCTGTCGGAACGCCTCGAAGCTCCCAGTGAGTGAGGCGGTGCGGAGCAGCTGATTGAGCTCCTCAAGGTCGGATATCGCCTCCAAAGTCGGTTTTATGGTCTCCACATCCCCGTGTGGAAAACGCGCCGTAAGCACAGCGAGAATGTTGTCGCGGGTGCCTTGTTCGACCCCTTGCTGTAAAAAACGTTGTTGTAGCTCTTGGTAGAAAGGTGATGCTTGCATGATGTCCTCCGTTATTAATGTGTCAAAAAGTTCTTCAAGGTCACCGAAGTTATTGAAAACACGCATTGCAAAAAAAGCGTCGTACGCGTCGTCTCGTCCACGGGTGCCGCACGCGCAGCATCTATACATTTCGCAGCCCATTCCGCCTCTGACATGCTCGAAGGAGACACCATCAAGGGTGTAAAGATACGCGCGCGAAAAACACCTCAATAGAAGCACTCGAGAACCGATTAACCGCCGCCCAGAGATGGGATTTTTCTCTGAGCACCCGACACGTCTAACTGATGTGTTTTCACTGGAGCATATTAACGTCTTAGATTTGAGCGTCGTTGATGCCGGAACGAAAGGACTCCGCAATCTGGTCTTGGATATCATCGCACGGCGATTGTTTACAGAGCGAACACGTATGCGACGGCGCGAAGAATTTGGAATGGAAACGAGTCTACCTCGAGTGTGGATGGCGATTGACGAGGCACATCAGTTTGTACCCCAAGGCAGAGCATCCTTGTGTAAAGAGATGTTAATCCGTTGGGTGAAAGAGGGACGCCAGCCGGGACTCAGCCTCGTTGTTGCAACCCAACAACCTTCTGCAATTGATGCTGAACTACTCTCACAGTGCGATTTGATTATGGCACATAAGATCACAACATGGGATGACATCAACGCCCTTGACCGTCTGAGTGCAACCTATATGAAAGGTGACTTGAAAGGGTATATTCGGCAACTGAACCGTCGTGGCGAGGCACTTCTGGTTGATGACGAAACTGAATCTGTTAACACAATTCGGGTCCGTCCGCGACGCAGCGCACACGGTGGAGCTGAAATTCAGGAAAAAACAGCCAAACGTTCTTTTTTCTAAGATTCACTATAAATGATCCCGTCTCTCTTTGAAAAGATTTGCTATCCGCGTTTGGGGTGTGCTATAATTATTTCACTAAACTTTCTACACTTAGCAACAACGGGGTCTGGATAAAGACGTGCAAACCGAGAATGAACTGTATGAAGCAGGGCTTAAAGAACTGATAACACAAATGGGAGCAGCCTATATGGATCGGTTTCTCCAGCAGTGTAAGCCTAATGATTATGACCACACTGCCGAGCGGCATAAATGGTTGGATGATGATCCAGATATCCCGACGATGGTCAAGCGGATTCAAGAACGGAAAACCCAACAAGAAACGGAAGCACGTGTCACAGGCGAAAGAATTGAGGCTTGGCGTAAGGGTTTACTTGAACTCACCGATATTGAAATCTATGAATTGGGTGCGAAAGTTCTTACAGATAAACTGGGCGTTCCCGGTTCCATCGGATTTTTGCGCCATCATTTCAAACAGGACGAAAATCCCTTGCCGCAGCAATCGATGCCAGATAAGGACACCCCTGTAATCCCGAACCAACAGACACATGCAGCTGAGCCAAGGGATTAAGGGAATCGTGTGATTGGAACCGCTGCAAAACGAAACATGGAGATACCAACCGAAATATGATCCTCGGTGCACACGTGTCCACAGCAGGCGGCTTACACAATGCCATTACAAATGGCGACAAACTCGACTGCGACACAATCCAAATCTTTTTGAGAAACCCAAACCGATGGGTGGCGAAACCGCCGCCCCCTGCCGTAATGGATAAGTTTCGTGACGCTTGGACAGCCTCTCCCATTGGGGAAGTGATTGTTCACGATATTCACCTGAGCAATCTCGCTTCACCGAAAACAGAGGTCCTCGAAAAATCACGCCAACAGTTTCAGGAACAGATGGAACTTGCGGATACCCTCGGTCTCCGCTACATCGTGACACACCTCGGCGCGCACCTCGGCGAGGGTGAGGAACCCGGCTTAAAGCTATTAAGCGATAGTTTCGATTTTTTATTTGAAAACGTTGAGGCACCGGATGTCACTGTTCTTCTTGAAACCACGGCTGGGCAAGGCACGAACCTCGGCTATTGCTTTGAACATCTGCGTGATGTCATTGGACTGTCGAAATACCCAGATCGGTTTGGTGTCTGTTTGGATACGTGTCATGTTTTCGCTGCTGGTTACGACCTCCGGACTGCGTCTGATTGTGAAGCAACATTTAATCAGTTCGACGAGGTTATCGGTTTAACACGATTAAAGGCTTTTCATCTCAACGACGCAAAATCAACTTATCAGAGTCGCGTGGACCGGCATGAACACATCGGCGATGGCAATATCGGTGCAACTGCATTCGCTTATATCCTCAACGATGCCCGGTTCGCGGAAATTCCACTTATCATTGAAACACCACAGATGGAGACAATGCACGAGACAAACCTCACAACCTTACGCGGGTTAAGTGTGTAGTATGGGTTTTTCCTATTGAGCGCAAAGAACGGCGGGGATAAAGGGTGTCTATCGGTTTTTGGGAAGTTGCTTTTCTCATTCTTCTTTTTTTGGGAATCGTCATTGTGTCTCGTCTTGTTGAACGTTTTCGGGTGAAACGTATCTGTCCTGCGTGTGGCGTGGCGATTCGGACGCACACGCAAACGTGTCCATCGTGCGAATACAGTTTTCCGAGAAAGGTATAAAATCATGGAAAAAACGAAATTAAAAATCGGTGGGATGTCCTGTCAACATTGTGTCAAAACCGTAACCGATGCCCTCACAGAACTGCCAGGCGTTCGGCGTGCGAAGGTCAACTTGCGTAAAGCTGAGGCTGTCGTTCAATACGATCCCTCGCGCGTTACCCCTGCCCATCTCACAGCGGTGATAACCACAGCAGGTTTTGAGGTATTCTAACCCACGCTGTTCCCCAACGAGTTCTCAGATATGGACGTGCGACAAATCACACAACTACGAACCTACTCTAAAATTCAAAATAGATAGGACGGTAGTCTATGGACACAGCAAGGATTCAGGTGAAAGCAGGCAATGGCGGGAACGGGTGCATCAGTTTCCGCCGAGAGAAATACGTCCCTCGTGGCGGTCCTGATGGCGGGGACGGCGGGAACGGTGGAAACATCCTTCTCGTCGCTATCCTTGGGATGAGTACGCTGATCGATTTGCGTCATAACCCACGTCAGGTCGCTGAAAACGGTGGACACGGCATGGGCAAGCAACGAGACGGTGCCGATGGCGCAGATTGTATTGTTAGAGTTCCTGCTGGCACCATCATCAGAGACTTAGAAACTGCCGAGCTGCTTGCAGATCTGACCGAACCTGATGAAGCAGTTGTTGTCGCGCGCGGGGGGATCGGTGGGAAAGGCAATGCCCGATTTAAAAGCAGCACCTTTCGGGCACCACGCGTTGCAGAAAAAGGTGAACCGGGAGAAGAACGCGAAATAAGCCTCGAAGTCAAACTCATCGCCGATATCGGCTTGGTCGGCTATCCGAACGCCGGGAAATCAACTCTGTTGGCGCGTACTTCCGCCGCGACCCCGAAAATCGCCGCCTATCCGTTCACCACACTTCGTCCGAATTTAGGGGTTGTCCGTATCAATCGGGAGCAGAATTTCGTCCTCGCCGACATTCCGGGATTGATAGAAGGGGCACACAAAGGGGCAGGCTTAGGACACCAATTTCTGCGACACATTGAGCGCACCAAGATGCTTATCCATGTTATTGACCTGAGCGCGACAGATGGACGGGATCCGATTGAGGACTATGAGCAACTCAACCTTGAACTGGAGCATTACAACGAACTCTTGACAGAACTCCCGCAAATCATTGCCCTGAATAAGATAGATATGCCAGACGCTACGGCGAATGTGGAACGTGTCCAAGAATATTTCGGTAAGCGCAAAGTTTTCCCTATCTCTGCGGTTACAGGCGAGGGTGTAAATGCACTCATACAGCAAGCATATCGTTCCTTACAATACCTTGAAACGCGCGCCCGAAAGGAGGCGGAGACGACGATTGTCTTTGAAGAGGAACTCTCTCCAGAGCCACGCGCACGGTTTGAACTCGCTGAGACGCGAGAAGGATTTGTTGTCAGGGGTGAAGAACCTCGACGCGCCGTTCTCATGACCGACATGGACAATGAGCAAGCACTGATTCTGCTGTACCGGAAACTGAAAAGGATCGGAGTGATTAACGCACTGGAACGCTCTGGTGCAGTGGAAGGAGACACCATTCAGATTGATGAATTTGAGTTCACCTATAGCCCACGATCAATGCAATCCCGCTGAACAGCGCGCCTGTTTGTCAGACATAAAACGTCTTGTTGTAAAAGTTGGCAGCAGCACCATTTCGGATGGAGCACACCTCAACGAGGATGCACTCCACGGGCTTGTCCACGATTTAGCACTCGTTAAAGAGAACGGTGTGGAGGTTATCCTCGTCACATCTGGGGCAATTGCGGCGGGTTGGCCCCGACTCGGCTTGAAACAACGTCCGCAAACGCTACCGCGCTTACAAGCTGCTGCTGCTGTTGGGCAGATCGAGCTGATGGCAGTTTATGAGGCGTTATTTCGCAACTATGGACAGCGAACGGCACTCATGTTGCTGACACGGGACGATTTCTCCAATCGGGAACGCTATACACGCATGAACGACACAATGCGCGCCCTCTTACATCTCGGCGTGATTCCGATTATCAATGAAAACGATACCGTTGCTGTAGACGAGATTCGGGTTGGCGATAACGATACCCTTTCTGCTTACGTAACGAACCTCGCCCAAGCACAACTCCTCGTTATTCTCTCGGATCAAGCGGGATTCTACACCGCAGATCCAAGACACGACCCTAACTCGGAATTGATACATACTGTTACGACCATCTCAAAGGCAATCTGGAAAGCCGCCGGACGCGCTGGCACAACAAGCGGTACTGGCGGAATGGTGACGAAATTGCAAGCCGCTGATATCGTCACCGGATCCGGAGAGATGATGGTACTGGCATACGGACACGAACCGCTCGTCGTAACAAGACTCTTGAAAGGTGAACTTCTCGGAACGTTATTCCTTCCAAATTCCCGTATCTCTGGAAGAAAACGGTGGATCGCTTATTCACGTCCACCTAAAGGCAGGCTCTTTGTGGACAATGGCGCACGCGATGCTCTCGTGCAAGGTGGTAAAAGCCTATTACCTGCTGGCGTCCGAAGCGTTGAAGGCGATTTTGATTATAGCGATACCGTTTCGTGCCTTACTGAAAACGGCACAGAATTCGCACGCGGTTTGGTGAACTATAATGCTATAGAGACTACCAAACTTGCAGGAAAACACACAAGACATATTGAGAATATTCTCGGCTACCGCGATTACGATGAAATCATACATCGAGATAATTTGGTATTACTCGACTGATTTCGCTCCATCTGCCGAATGGTGAAATAATTAAAAATCCAAATGAAAAATGTTACACTTTTCACCAAATTATTTTTTTTCAACAGAGAATCGCAACAGAGAAATACCCAGTAAATCCACGCCACCAGTGGATTCTCAACCGAAATTCGCACAGAAATGCCAATTTAAAAATGTTATAAAAACGTAACATTTTGGAACATTAGGCTCCTCTGGGGTCAGGGGTTTCCGTAGCGAAACCCAACATGGCACTTTTATCAAACTCACGTTATAGTACCAATTACCATTTTCAATTACCGTCTACTGATAGCGACCTCTCAAAGGAACACTATGAACCCAAACATCCAAGAATTGATTCAATCGCAGGCGCGAAAGGCAAAATCGGCAATGCGTGTTTTATCACGAAGTTCTGCCGATGTCCGAAATCACGCGCTTTTAACGATGGCTGAAAGTCTACAGAATTCTAAAGATAAAATTCAGGAAGCGAATCGGACTGATCTCGAAAAAGGCGAAAAAACAGGACTCGCTGCGCCACTCATGCAACGCCTCTTACTGGACGACCAAAAGATTGAACGGATGGTGGACAATCTCCGCCAAGTCGCTGCACTCCCGGATCCGATCGGCGAGATTATCAGTATGGGGGAACGTCCGAATGGACTCAAAATTGGCACAGTCCGTGTGCCTATCGGGGTCGTCGCTGTGGTATATGAGTCGCGTCCTGACGTGACCGTGGAGGTATCCGCACTCTGCATTAAATCAGGAAACGGGGTCATCCTCCGAGGCGGCTCTGAAGCCATTAACTCCAACGCTACACTTGCGGATATCCTCAGTAAGACCGCTGCTGCAGAAGGCGTGCCAGATGCCATCCAGTTCGTTAACACGACTGACCGACAAGCGGTCTATGAACTCATCCGATTGCCGGACTACGTTGACCTCGTCATTCCACGCGGTAGCAATGAATTCGTCCAGTTTTTGATGAAAAAATCCGATGTCCCGGTGTTAGGACACGCCGATGGGATCTGTCATATCTACGTTGATGAAGCCGCTGATCTCAATATGGCAACCAAGATATGTATGAATGCGAAAGTCGGCTACAAAGTTGCTGTCTGCAATGCCTTAGAGACGCTCCTGGTTCACAACGATGCTGCCGAGCAATTCCTTCCTATTTTCTGTGACAAGTTGCAAGGTGCGAATGTTGAAATCCGCGGATGCGAACGCACGCAGAAGATTTTCCCTGCAGCGAAACCCGCCACCGAAGAAGATTGGCGGACAGAATACCTCGATTATATCTTATCCGTTCGGGTGGTAGATGACATGGACACAGCGATTGATCACATTGAAACCTACGGTTCGCACCATTCTGATGCGATTATCACTGAGAGTTACAGCGCGGCGCAACGGTTTCTCAAAGAAGTGGATTCCGCCGCAGTCTATGTCAATGCAAGCACTGTCTTCACAGATGGCTATGAATTTGGATTAGGTGCCGAGGTCGGGATTAGTACACAAAAACTCCACTCCCGCGGACCGATGGGGCTTGAGGGATTGACGACTTATAAGTATATCGTCTACGGAGACGGTCAAGTGCGCGAGTAGTTTCGCTTACGCCTTTCCTCAATTGCGTCATGTCCATTCATGCATCTCAGTCCCAAGCCTCCCTGCTCAAGAACGTACTTATTATTACGCCGCTGAGTCTGATCGGACGTGCGGGAACATTTCTCATCTACGTCGTTCTCGCTAATTGGTTCGGCGACCCAGCAGAGATGGATTTCATCTACTATTACTGGGGCATCGCCGTATTCCTGATAGAATTGCTCAGTGCCGCTTCCGCCTATTCTGTCCTCGTCCCGATGTTAGCTGAAGCCCGATCGAAAGGCGAAACCGAGGCACAACGTTGTGTGCAATCGATTTTTTCCCGATATATTGTCTTAATGCCGGGACTCTGCTGTCTCCTCGTCTTTCTTATATGGGGTATTTCCCAACTTTTCTTACCCAGTGCGGGACTCCCATCCTCTACAACAATCAGCATTGTGTGTGGATTCCTCTGCTTCACGATCATCGCTGCAGCACGCTGGATGCTCAAGGCAGTTTTAGACACCTACCAAGCCTTTCATCTGCCGATCATTGTCCAGGGACTCCGTGCTATCCTCGTCATCGGCGTTATATACCTGTGTAAGCCTTTTCTGATGTGGTTTAGCATTCCACTTGCTTTGATCGTTGGGGAACTGTTTCAACTGATTGTCCTGTTTCGGCGATGCTGTGCTGTCCTGAATTTACACCCCCGGCATCTTAAAGTCAATTGGCAGGGAACACCCTACACGACGCAATTCCTGCAGCAATGCCTGTTGATGATGGGCGCAGCGATCTCAGACGGGTTAAACCCGGTCGTCGACAGAGGTATGGCAAGCACATTGGGAGCAAGCTCCGTCTCGAAATTGGATTACGCACTCCGTCTGTGCGCAATCCCTGAAACGCTCACGGGTGTAGCACTTCCTGTTTTACTTTCGCATTGGGCAAGGATATCGTCCGCCGATTCGCAATCCGGAAAGTTTTTAAAAACAGGTCGGGAATCGGAGTTCGCTCCTACAGGGACACAGTTACAGCGAAGCGTCTGGCAAAGTGTCGTTGTGCTACTCATCCTGATGGTCCCGCTCCTGATGTGCCTATACCTTTTCCGAGTGGACATTGTCACGCTGTTATATGGACACGGCGAATTGTCCGAGGCAGGACAGTCTCACATTGCTTCGCTACTTGGTATCTATCTATTAGGAACGCTTCCGCGTTTAATCAGTCGCTTGCTAATCCGAGCGCATCTCGCACGCCAAGCACACCGGACGGTTGTCACGGCAACGCTTATCAGGCTTATCCTAAATCCTTTTCTCAATTGGTTCTTCATGCAGTATTGGGGATTAGAAGGAATCGCTTGGTCAACGGCGTTGTTGTCTTACCCGATTTTTGTGTATATTGCGTTTACGTTTTGGCGGCGGAGATAATTAAGAAAATTGACTTTGAGGTTAAAATGTTATATATTATACCCAACTCCAGGACTTACGCAGTTTTGACCGTAGTGTGATCTGTTAGGGCGGATTTTTGAAAAAACGCAGACGGTCCGCTGACCCAAACTAAAAGTTCGTGCTACAAAAGAGCAGCCTACGTAAGTCCTAAGTATTGATACGCGATACCAACTCGCTCACGAAGAGAGGGATGATCGCTTCTTCCGTGAAGACGGCAGTTGGCTTGGTAATTTTTACAACAAAGGTGTGAGTTACAAGTCGATAGCGGAACTCCGCCGAGAGTGGGGTTTGGAATAATCCTTCATTTGTGCAACACGCCACTTATGACGAGACTCCCTTCGGCACACATACCCGCTTTCAGTGCATGGTGGTACTCTGGTAATATTCACGAAAATGCCAAGGAAATGTTATCGCTCCGTAACCTCGGTATGTTACAATATTAAGCCTATGTATGAGAAAGAACATCACTTAAGCACTGATGCTAAAAGGGGATTCGTATGGTTTACAAGCAATGGAATTGTGTAGTTTTAATCGCCACCTTGATTTTTTACTGGATCGGAAACAGTGTCGCAGCAAATTCAACGGCAACTGGCACTGTATTTTTAGATACAAACGGAAATCAGGTGAAAGACGACAACGAGAACGGGTTGACTGGGGTTCGCGTCTCAAATGGTCAGGAGATTGTAAAAACCGATGCCAATGGACAATACTCACTTGCAGTCAGTGATGACACCATTCTCTTTGTCATTAAGCCGCGCGGATTTATGACACCAGTTGACGAAAATCGTCTCCCACGATTTTATTACGTTCACAAACCGCAAGGCTCACCAGAAGGACTGAAATATGCTGGCATCGCACCAACAGGTCCATTACCGGAGTCGATTGATTTTCCGCTCACTGAACAGTCAGAAAGCGATACGTTTAAGGTACTTGTTTTCGGGGATACACAACCCTATAATATGCAAGAGATTGAGTGGTTAGCACATGACGTAATTGAAGAAGTTATTGGCATTGATGCAGTATTCGGCCTCAGCCTTGGCGATTTAGTCGGTGACGATTTAAACCTATTCCACCCGCTTAACGAAGTAATGGCCACCGTTGGAATCCCTTGGTACAATGTCCACGGTAACCACGACATGAACTTTCTTGCTACGGATGATCGGTACGCCGATGAGACCTTCGAACGTGTTTATGGACCAACATGCTACTCATTTGATTGGGGACCTGTCCATTTCATCAACATCGACAATGTGCTTTTTTACCACGATGAAGAGAACAAGCCTCGCTACTCAAGTGAGGTCGGCGAACGGCAGTTGACGTTCGTTCGAAACGATCTTGCTTTTGTGCCGAAAGATCAGCTCATTGTGGTATCCCTACATATTCCGTTGACAGAGATGCGTGATGTGAAGGAATTGATGAATCTGCTCGGCGATCGCCCCTACACATTATCACTGTCAGCGCACACGCACTTCCAACGAGATGACTTCGTCGGACCGGAGCACGGTTGGCACGGGAACGACGCACATCATCATCACAACCATGCAACCACATCGGGCAGTTGGTGGCGGGGTACGCTTGATGAAATCGGGATTCCGCACACAACTATGCGAGATGGCGCACCGAACGGATACGGCGTTTTCACATTCAGCGGAAATCAATATTCAATTAGGTTTAAAGCCGCCCGGCGTCCAGCGGATTATCAGATGAATATATGGGCACCTTGGGAAGTCGCGTCTGCAGAAACTGGCGAAATAGATGTCATCGTTAACGTTTTTGGAGGCACCAAACGCTCAACGGTTGAATTCCGTCTCGGTGAAGTCGGAGAATGGAGACCGATGACCTATATGCCTCAGGAAGACCCATACTATAAAGCACTCAAAGCACGGGATGATACGAACCACCTTGAGCGGAAACTACATACCGCCCTTCGAGAAACAATGCAGTCAGAGTTGAAGGAAAACAGCGAACTGCCCCAAAGGGGGCAAGCACTGAGCGGGATTACAAAATCATTGCACATCTGGCAAGCGAAGTTTCCAGCGAATGTCCGCAAAGGCACGCACGTTATTCACGTCCGGACAACTGATATGTTTGGTCAAACTTTCACAGGACACCGAATTATCCGAGTGCAATAGTCTAAACTTTGGCGAAATGTTCAGGGTAATTTGAGGTTATACCTTGCACACCGAATGCTTTCATTTCGCGTATACGATGGATATCGTCCACAGTCCAACACCAGAGTGCGATACCACGCCGTTGGACTTCGTAAGCGAATTCCGATGTAATCAGTTGGTGGTTGACATTCAGTAAGTTGCTGCCGAGTTTCCCCAGTTGCTGGCACAACTGTACAGGGGAGGCGTGGTTGTTGTGATTTCCGATGAGCCATCCCGTTGGAATGCGAGGCTCTAACGAACGAACTGTCTGTAAAACAACAGTATGGAAGGAGATAATAACGGTAAGATCCGGTGTACGGGTCTCGCGGATTCTTGCGACGACTGCTTCCGCTATCAAAGGGTCTTTAATTTCCAAAACAGCAATAGTTTTCTTTGCGACGCATTCGAGTGCCTCTACGAGTGTAGGCACCGGTTCACCCACAAATTCGGGAGCGAACCATTCGCCAGCATCCGCATGCTTAATCGTCTCTAAAGTGGCTTGATTGACACGTCCAGAGTGATTTGTCGTTCGATCTAAGGATGCGTCGTGTATCACAACGACCTCGCCATCGGCGGTCCCGTGTAAATCAAATTCAACCGCATCCACACCGATTTCGATTGCTTTTTTGAATGCGGCGAGTGTATTTTCCGGGGCACTTCCGGATGCCCCACGGTGTGCAATCCGAATCATTTTAAACCGCTATTGCTCTGTTTAATCTTCTTTAAAAGGGTCGTTCGACTCATTCCGAGCAATTCTGCTGTTTTGCTGTGGTTACCCGAAAATTCATCTAACACCAATTCAATAAGTGATTTATCTAACAGTGCAATAACCTCCTCGTAAAGTCCATGTTTCTCTTGCGTAACAGCCTCTTTTGTCATGTCTTGTAAAACAGATTTGAGGGATACTTGTAGTTGTGAGGTACTGGTAGCATCTATCTGATGTCCTGTTCGGATTTCTGGTGGCAGATCATCCGGGAGAATTACATCTGCGCGGCAGAGCGTCCCTGCGCTTCGGATGCAGTTCTCCAACTCGCGAACGTTGCCGGGCCACGGATAGTCTTGTAGCAATTCCATTCCTTCTTTAGAGATACCGCGGATCGGCTTACTGAGTTCCTCTTGTATGAGTTGCAGGAAATGTGTAATCAGTAGCGGAATATCTTCTTGGCGTTCCCGTAACGGCGGAAGATGAAGCGCGATGCGCTTGAAACGGTAGTAGAGATCTTCGCGAAACTGTCCCCGCTTCACCATCTCACTGAGTTCCTGATTCGTGGCAGCGATGACCCGGACATCCACTTTAAGCTGCCGAGTTCCACCTAACCGTTCAATCTCCTGTGTTTGGAGCGCGCGAAGCAGCTTCACCTGTAATGTCGGGGTCATATTGCTGACTTCATCAAGAAAAAGTGTACCCTCATTAGCGAGTTCAAAACGTCCCGGTTTTCCCTCCTTCTTCGCGCCTGTGAATGCCCCCGCTTCGTAACCAAACAACTCACTCTCTAAAAGCTCATCGGGAAGCGCGCCACAATCAACTGGAACAAAGGGGGCTTCCTTCCTTGCACTCCCTGTATGAATTGCGCGCGCCACCAGATCCTTGCCAGTTCCTGTTTCGCCTTCAATTAGGACAGTCATCGTATTGCTCGCCATGATTCCGATGAGTTTGTAGATTTCGCGCATCTGGCTGCTCTTACCAACCAATCGGTGCCCAATCTCTGCGGTTGGCGATTCGTCTGCTGTCTCTACGGGTAAAGTACTTCGGACAGATTGTGTCCGAAAAGCACGTTCCAAGACGCTCTTGACGATATCCAGATCGATCGGTTTTGGAACAAAATCGAACGCCTGCAAGCGCATCGCTTCTATTGTTGTTTCCACATCGTCATACGCCGTGATGATAATTACAATTACCCACGGGTGATGCGCTTTAATTTCCTCTAACGCTTCCAGTCCGCTCATCCCTGGCAATTTCACATCGAGTAAAACGACATCTGGTTTGTCAGCCGCGATGCGGCATAAACCTTCCTCGGCATTGTTCGCAATACTTGGGCGATAGCCTTCGCTGTCTAAGAATTGCTCGAAAGCCCAACAGATTTTTTCGTCGTCGTCAATCACCAATACGTGTTTCATTTTTTTCATTATGTGCTGCTTCTCGCCGCTCCACCATGTTTCGCGTTGCTCTTCAGTACCGGTGGTGGGAAGGGGCGGAATGAAATTATGTCTTAAATGGCATAATTTGTCTTTGCTTTACATTTGGAGCAGTGCCCAGACTTAATCATTAGAAGTCCGCTTACCACCCTCTATTGACAATAAAAACTTCATGCCATCGTCGCTCATCTCATTGGTATCGGTTTCTTCCGTTTTTTCCTCTAATTTTCGCTTGAGTACAGGATAGGAATCCACGGTTGGGATTTCGCTGAGGGATGTCAAAGCGGGTTTTCGTTCCTCGGCTCTCTCGGTTGCTTCAGCGAATCGTTGATTTTTTTTAGCTACATGTCCTGCGTCTCGTACTTTGAAGTCTGGAAGTACTCGTTCTGCAAACAGTTCCAACGATTCACATATATCCTCATGAAGGTTCGCGCCAGCCTGCTGAATGAAGACGACTTGGTCGACTCCCGCTTCTTCCATAATCTCTAAGTGTTCGCGGACTTGGTCGGGCGTACCGATCCCTGCTCTACCTTCAGCTGGATCCTGTGGTGTTTGTTTATATAACTGCCAAATATCTGTTTCTCCCGGTATTTGCGAGCCATTGTGATAGTAATGTGCAAGCCCAAATCGGAAGAAACGTAAACCCTCCAAGCCGCGGGCGATGGCAGTCTCTTCGTTGTTATGACACGAAAAACCTGATACCATAGCGATGTTCGGATTCACCCGCTGCGTCAAGGGCTCACACTCTTTCTCGAAAATCTCATAATACTCTTCCACCCAGAATTTTGCTTCGTTTGCGTCAACAAATGCAAAGGTTAGCGCACCGAGTCCGTATCTGGCGGCGTATCGCAGGCTATCTCGGCTGGAACAGGCTACCCACGGTGGCGGATGCGGTGTCTGTAGCGGTTTTGGAATAACGTTGCGGGGCGGCATCGAAAAGAACTGTCCGTCATACCCCGCGTAAGGCGATTGGCTCATCATTTTCGCCGTTTCACGTGTGCATTCCGCCCACATCTCGCGTTTACATTTCGGATCAACGTTGAACCCATCGAGTTCCATACGAGAGGCGGATTCCCCGGTGCCCCATTCTACACGACCATTTGAGACGAGGTCAAGCGTGGCAATACGCTCGGCGACACGCGCCGGGTGATTGTAAGCCGGGGGCATCAACACAATTCCGTGTCCTAATCGAATCTGTGTTGTCCGTTGGCTACACGCTGCGAGAAATACTTCTGGTGCTGAAGAGTGTGAATACTCCTCAAGGAAATGGTGTTCTACCTCCCAGATATAGTCAAATCCGAGTGTATCCGCCAATTCTACCTGTGCTAACGCGTCTTGAAAGAGTTTATGTTCTGCCCCGTCGTGCCACGGACGTGGAATTTGATGTTCATAAAACAGTCCAAATTTCATTTTTTAATTATACCTTGCGGAGGAAGGACGGAGACCTGTCTTTGACGCGCCTTCCTCATATCCGCCTGCGCCGTTGTTGCAGGCTACATTTTTTGGTTATCTGTCCCTACATTTCGGTATCAAGCGTATGCATCTCTTCGTCAGTCAATTCCCATGCGAAAACATCTAAATTCTCGCGTAAATGCGGCACTGACCCCGATTTAGGGATTGTGATGATGTCCTGCTGCACCAACCACCGGAGGGCCACCTGTGCCGCAGTCTTTCCGTGATTCTCTCCAATACCACGCAGGACTGTATCACCGGCAAGGTCCCCAACAGCAAGCGGACGGTGTGCCGTCATCACAATACCGCGCTCGTGGCAGTAGTCACGCAGTTCTGAACGATTTCTGCGCACATGGTATTCCACCTGATTTGTGCAAATCGGGAGTTCGGAGACTTCACACGCCTCCTCGACCTGAGCGATGCTAAAGTTGCTGATGCCGATGCTTTTGACACTACCGGCTTCATGAAGTTTGTGGAAAGCCTCTAAAGTTTCGGCAACCGGAACAGAATCGCTCGGATGGTGAATCAATAACAGATCGACGTAATCCATCTGCAAATCGTTGAGACATTCCTCAAATTGCGAAAGAACCTCGGCATATTTGAGATGGGTACCCCAAATTTTGGTGGTCAGAAAGATTTCCTCGCGATCCATACGGAGATCGCGGAGTGCTTTCCCAATCTCACGTTGGTTCTGGTACATCCATGCCGTGTCAATATGTGTATAGCCCAATGCGACGGCTTCTTTGACGATCCGCTGACACTGTCTGCCTTTGAGTTGCCAAGTTCCCAAGCCGAATATCGGTATTTCATGTCCTGATGCAAGTGTGATGTTTTTCATAATACGCTATGATAGACGATTTAGAAAAAAAAGTCAAAAAAAGTTGACAAACACTTGGAGATGGTGTATACTATTAAAGTACTGGCGGTCGAGTGGTGGAATCGGTAGACACAACGGACTTAAAATCCGTCGCCTGTAAAAAGGTGTGAGGGTTCAAGTCCCTCCTCGACCATGGATTAGGTAACATTCTTGCCGCAGGGTAGAGCAGCCAGGTAGCTCGTCGGGCTCATAACCCGGAGGACGGGGGTTCAAATCCCCCCCCTGTTTCCGCCCCTGAAATTTCTTCCTGCTCAGAACCTTGAATATTTACCGATGAATATGAGCTTTAACCAGCAACCGTTCAATAACCCCGTGGCACTGTTGTTTTTTCACAGACTGGTTAGAAAAAATCGAGGCTCTCTACGGAATCGTCCGTTATATCCGTATCCCCGCGTGCATATACTTTAAGGGTTCGAGCATCAATCCCCAACGAAGCAGCTGCTTTAACCAATGTTGGGTATTTCTCGATGCGAACCTTGGCAACGTGACATAGAATTTCACACAGGTTCATATCTCCTATAGAGAGTGTTTCTTTTTTCAGAAAACTTGGGAGGCGTTCTGAGACGGCTTGTATAATTTGGCACTGTGTCTCTACGGGGAGTGCCCGCAATTGAGAAATTAGCGTAGAGATGGAATCTTGTGTGGGGGGTGTGTCTTTTTTTTCGGTCAACTCGCCATCAACCCTCACCGCAGCTGGTAGGGTAAAAAAATTATATGGAAAATCTTTGACTTCAAGTGTGTTCGTCGTTGCAAGTGCGACAGCTGTTTGAACTGCAACTTTGAGTTGTCGGATATTGCCAGGCCACGCGGCTTGTTCAAGACGAGTGAGTGCCGCTGGAGTAATCCCCCTAACATCTTTTCCATATTCAGGACCGAATTCGCCAATAAAAGTTTCTACCAAGGGGGCAATATCTTCTGGGCGTTCCGATAGTGCTGGTATGTCAAGCATCACGCCCATGAGTCGGTAGTAGAGGTCTGGTCGAAATTCCCCCTTCAAAACTGTTTCCCCGATGTTCTTATTTGTTGCCGCGGTAATATGAAAATCTGCTGTTAGATTCTCATTTCCGCCGAGGCGCGTGAAGGTTTTCAAATCCAAGACGCGAAGCAGCATTGTTTGTGCCTCCAAGGACATCTCGGCAATCTCATCTAAAAGGAGGGTGCCCCCTTTTGTCCTTTCAAATGCTCCCCGGCGTTGATGATTCGCTCCGGTAAATGCCCCTTTCTCATGTCCAAAGAGCTCACTTTGCAGGAGTTCAGCCGTGAACCGTCCACAATTGATGGCAACGAAAGGTTTATCCCGCCTCGGCCCATTTTCATGGATGTATCGTGCGATGCCTTCCTTGCCAACGCCGGTTTCGCCCGTGATGAAAAAGGGGAGATCCGATCCTACAAGCTGTCGGATCGTGCGATATATGTCCTGCATTGGTGCTGATGGCAATTCAATGAACACCGGTACCGTATTCATGAGGTCTTCCTTTAAGTTATGGCGAAACCCGAGGTTCGCAATTATTCGTATTAAAATTTCTATTCCGCGGACTATATATTAAAGACCCTTTTTTTATTGCAATTCGTGCATAAATGTAAAAAAAAAATGAAAAAATCTGCATTTTTAGGGAAATGTTACCAGAATTTGCTTTTTTGGCATTTAAAAACAGGGACGAGGAGTACAGATGTCCTCTTAAGCAATTTTCGCGCCTTTAAGCAATTTTCGCGCCTCCTTAAGCAATTTTCGCCTACGAGCAATTAGTGGGAGATAGTAAAGGGTCTCCATTTTTTCAGCGAAGAAAAGTTTTCGATAAAAAAATAAACACATCTCATGATATCTGTAAACCGAGGGGATGCCAGCGTTTGGAGGCATCACTTGTGGAAATATCCTGAGAGGGTTACAGGTTTTGGTGTGCCAACTGTGTTGGATTCTGGGAATTGGCACGGAACTTGCCTATAAATAACCAAAACTTTACCTTAAATCTTCTATATGAGGAGAAAAAAATGAAAGCCTTTTTCAACACGAAAAGTATTGTGGGACGCGTGCTAATCGTCTCACTTCTTGCTGGCGGATTGGTCTTCGCTGGCGCATTTGCTGTGAATATATTTGTTCCGACACCAACTGAGGCATCAGATTGCTGTGGCGGTAGCGAGTCAGAACTTGCTACCGATGGAGTTTCCAGTAAACTTGAAGGATGCTGTGGGAGTGCAAAAGGCAACCTCACTGTCACTTCCGAACCGTGTAACTGTATGGGCAATTCTACTTGTTCTACTTCTACTTGTTCTTCAAGTTCCAGCTGTAGTGGAACAAACAGTTGTAAGTCAGGTTGTGGTGATAATAAAGGATGTGGTGAAACTTGTAAGCCCAACATAGCTTGTAAGAACAGTAGCGCAGAGCGCTGCGATGGAACTTGTGATCCGGACTACTAAATCATGCGGATTGCCCAATGTCTATGAGGAATTTTTGAGATCGCTATTTACGCCTCTCATCTTCCTAGCAGGAGTATTCAATTCCATCATGCTAGTGGCACGGTCCCCCGTTCGTGCCACTAGCGTTGGTCACCACAGCACCACTATAAGTACTATATCCAGATTCGCGATTTTAACGCGAAATCGAAAACTAAATGTCGCCGAGATTCTTGGTCGTAATAAAAGGAAACAATTTGATGCAAAACGGCATCTCACCGCCATCCATGAAGGTCACCCCTTGGAACAACGATTTAACCACTTGGAATTTACCAGATGGTGCGATTGCTCGATTGGGACGGGGGTGTGTACGTGATATAGCATTTTCCCCTGATGGAAGCACGCTTGCTATTGGAAGCCGAACCGGCCTCTGGTGGTACGAGCTACCAACGTTATCTGCCATAGCATTGCAGGAAACAGAACGTGGGTTAATTTCTGCGGTTGCGTTTTCCCCAGATGGACGGTTGTTTGCCGCCGGCAATTGGGACAATATTGTCAAAGTGTGGAATGTTCAACGAGGTATCCCTGTAGCAAGGATGGAAATGCCGCGAAAGAGATATGATACTATTTCCCAGATTGCCTTTTCTCCGGATGGGCAACGCCTCGCTGCTTCCGGGCAAGTGAATGTTATCAACGTATGGAATCCAGAAACCGGGGCACTGATAGTAAAACTCACTGTAGGCAATGAACCAAAATCCGCCCCCCAGCCCGCCATCATCCCTCTCGCCTTTTCTCCAGACAGTAACCTGCTAGCAAGCACAACTCTAGAAAACTCTGTGTCAGTGTGGCATATGGAAACAGGAAAAAAAGTTGCCCATTTCGCAGGACATACGGAGTGTGTGTATTCCATTAGTTTCTCGCCGTGTGGTCGGTTCATCGCCTCTGGAGGTAAGGATGGCAAGATTCATGTGTGGGATGTGGAAAAGGAACAACAGGAACGAGTCTATACCGAATATGCAAAGTATCGGGTGATCCCTTCATATTCGCCTGATGGCACGTTGCTTGCCGCCGGGATTTGTGATAACACGGTGTTGATTTTAGATGTTTCTCAAGGTGAAAAGCAGGATAGTTTTGAATATACAGGGGCAATTCGTGCTTTCCGTTTTTCGGACAATGGTGAGCACTTCGCAGTAGCTGGGCCACGCGATTTCAAGGTGTGGTCAGCAGGACAAACCCCTACGCTTTCCGCACTTCATGGGCATATAGGTGCATCCTTTTCGGTGGTGTTTTCGCCGGATGGAAAACAACTGGCGAGTGGGGTAGAGTCTACGGTTAGGTTATGGGATGTTAGGAGTAAGCACTCGTGGGTGGCATTCGCCGGACATTCCGGTATTCGTTCGGTTGATTTTTCGCCCTGTGGAAAAATGCTGGCTTTCTGTTCCCACAATACCACTATTAAGGTATGTGGGGTTGCAACTGGTACCCCGATTGCCGAGCTCACTGAACATCACACCCCCGTGTATGCCTTAGCGTTCTCTCCCACAGGTACCCAGCTGGTAAGCGGCGATACAGCCGGAAAACTCTATGTGTGGGATGTCCAACGTTTAAAAAGACTAAAGGTGCTCACGAAGCATACAGATTGTCTGAAGTCAGTGGCATTTTCGCCTGATGGAAATCTGCTTGCCACTGTTTCGGAGGACAAAACCGCCCGACTTTGGGACATCACACGCTGTAAGCAAATTGCTTCCTTATCTCTAACAGTGCCACTAGAGGCAAATACGTACAAAGGCGACCCGCTCGAAATTCAGCAAAGGCTAAAATCGCTATCCAGTGTGGACACGCCTCCAAATTCTAGAATTGAGGCAATAGCGTTTTCACCGCGTGGGGACGTGATTGCCGGTGGATTGTATAGAGAAATCCGATTCTGGGATGTTCCGAGTTGTGATATCCGGATGATAATACCCCAGCCACAAGGCTGCCATTACCCCTTCGCGTTGGCTTTTTCACCGTGTGGGAGGTACCTTGCATCAGGTACATGGTGGCAGGGAACAGATAAAGTGTCTATTCGGTTATGGGAAGTTGCAAGTGGTGAGAATATCGCGACCTTTTGGGGACATCCCACTGATATTCAATCACTCGCATTTTCACCGGATGGTGAGTTACTGGCAAGTGGAAGTTTTGATGGCACTATCCTATTGTGGGATATGACCCTTTACCTATAACATGCGCAGCATAGTTCCTGAGCAGATTACCTCTTATGGGTCCAACAAGAAAGGGGCGTGTTACAGCCTGCTGCTATTTGTGGTAATTCTGTCGTCAGGGCTGTTGAAGTTCCGACATCTCGGACATCCATCCCTTCATTCACCGGATGAATGTTGTCATGCACTCGTTGCCAAGAATTTGCTCAAGCATCCGCTCACGCCGACACTAATTGATATCCCTTACCTACCAACTTTCGCTTTTGATTGGGGGGCTAATCACGTCTGGTTGCACAAACCCATTCTCGGGTTATGGCAGATTGCTGGATCCTATTGGCTGTTCGGTGTTAGCACATGGGCACTACGGTTTCCATCTGTGATTTTAAGCACGCTTGCTGTGGGGTTAACATATCTCATCGGCAAGGAACTGTTGAGTCAACAGGCAGGTTTTATCGCTGCGACGATTCAGGCGTTCTCCCCGTTTTTGATGCGGTTAATACACGGGTATCAATTCAGTGATGCCGTTGAATCTATTTTCTCGTGCGGGCATTGCGGACAGGAAAATGGTGGGATGTCGGTCTCTCAGGATTTGGTCAAGGGTGCGCCTTTCTCAGCAAATCTTATCTCGCCTTAATTGTAACAGGTTTAATTATAACAGCGTGGGTAGCACCTGCACTTGGAATGGCAAAACGCGCAGATACCCGCATTCTCGGTCGGCACATACTGGGGCTGACAAGTGTTTTTTTGCTAACGATACTACCATGGACACTTTGGACAGCGATTCAGTTCCCTGTTGAATTCCAGCACGAACATTTGTATATCTGGTTTCATTTGACAGCGGACATTGAGAATTGGGGAAGCCCGTGGCACAAGGTTATCTTGGTTTATGGACCCGTATTGTATGGTATTTTTTATCTGCCGATGAGCATAGCAGTGCTTGTCCTGATATAGAAGTTGTTTTTGGAGGAGAACATTGGGTTGACGCTCACGTATGCCTGGGGGTTCGGCGTGCTCATTCCGCACCTTTTGGCGGCAACGAAAACCCCCTCAGCAACGCTCATCGGCATGCCAGCTTTTTTATTGCTCTTTGGTGAGGGAATCCATAGATGCTTGTCGTGGATGCAAAAACACAAACGGTTCACTTTCCGAATTGGTATAATTATTACAATCGTAAGTCTGCTTGTCCTCGGGGTTCACACAATAATTGGCGCGTGGCGGGTTACGTCGCGTAACAGAAATACACGAACATTGGCAGAGACTGCGAGTTATGCTCAGACGCAGTTGCCTCAAAATGCTGTTCTCCTTGTCGAACTTGATGCCGACAAACTCCGGAATACGGATGATCATTTGCGACTTATGTTCCTTATGTCGAAAACAGCAC
>JAGWBV010000008.1 GCA_021295715.1 Candidatus Poribacteria bacterium
TTGACCTGAAACTCGGCGTATTCCGCCGGATAAGGGAGCGATAGGGTTTCGACACTTCTACGTGTATCGCCTTTACGTTCAGCAGTGACGATATAGGATCCACTGTCCTGCGTCTGAAATGTGCCGCTATAACGTGTCGGTGTAACCTGTTGGATTTCAACGATCTCGCTTGCACGATCTGGACCTACGACGTGGATATTGTAAGACGCGTCTGATGGGGCCCGTGTATCGATGTTGACCTCCGCCACGCCGTGGCGCATGGATACCCTGAGATCGAAGTCGGAGCCTACGTCTGCTGGGGGCAGCGTCCAATTGATAACCTGTCCCCAAAATTTCCCGAAGTTATGCCACGGAATCCACGCTCTCGCCCATGCTGGCTTAACGTCTGATGTCCACGCGACCGCTCTCCCCAAGCCGAAATTCCAACCCGCGAGGATCGGTTCATCTTTATGCGATTCGATGAACACCTGTGCAGTCTCTTTTTCTGTCGTCGCAACATATCCATGGAGTGGTGGTGGCGTGCCGATACCTGCCACAATTGACGCATCAGTCGCTGTAATAATGGGTTGAAAGGGTTCTTGAACGATATAACGCTGCGTTTCTCGGACAGCTTCCGTTAAAATCGCTGGCAATTGTTGAACGTTTTCCACAAACACCGCACGCCCATCACCATTCTCTGCGAACTGTGTGAGGAGTTCCTTGTTCGCGTCGCCTACCGCGATTGTTGTAATGCCGATCTGTGCTTTAGCAATCTGTTCGGCTAAATCAAGAAAAGCGGACGTATCGCTATCCGATTTACCGTCTGATAAGAGGACAATGTGTTTCCGTTTTGCGTCGTTTGCCTTGAGCATCTCGTATGCGCGTTTTGTAGCAGCTTCCATCCTCGTCGTGCCACCTGTCGGTCTAAGTCGATTCACAGTTTGACGGAGTGCATCGTGATCAGATGTTAGATCGGAGATAGTGTGAACATCTACGTTGAAACCGAGAATTCCCGCCTCATCTTCCTCATCAAGATTGCGGATACCGGCACGAACCCCTTCAATTGCGAGTCCAATTTTCTGTCTCGCTTCAACGTAGTTTGCCATACTCCCCGATGTATCGAGCACAAAAACAATTGCGACAGCGTCTTTCCGTTCACTGGGTGTCATTTCCACAGGGAGTGTGCGCTCTAACGCCGTATCGGTATAGCCTCCCGGTCCATACGCCCGTTCCCCACCAATAACCACGAATCCATGTCCAAGGTCACGGACGTAATTCTCGATGCTCTGCATCTGTTCGGTTGAGAGTGTTTCTGCAGAAACGTTGCTCAGAATCAAGATATCGCTGCGTTGGAGTTCCGCCAATTCTGCTGGCAGCTCGGCGGGCGAGATCCCCTCAACAACAAAGCCGTTCTCCTGAAGAACGGTTTTCAGTCCAGCACGACGCTCGGTGCGGTTAGAAACCGCACCTACCGGGTATGGGGCAGCCACAGTATATGTCAGATCCTCCTCTACATATAAGGCATGCGGTTTTTCCTGAATTGTCACAATCCCATGTCCTTGATTATTTTCTGGAATTTCATCGGTTACGTTCAACTTCAACGTGTATCGATGATTTCCCTCTTCTAAAAACCGTTCAGGTTCAGGGGTTAAGGAAAGGGAATGTATACCGCTCGGCAATGTCCATTCAAACGCATCAGCTGCCCTGTCATTGTGATACAGGGTAGCGGTTAATGTGGGGATACTACCATCGGTTTCAATCACTCCACCAATATCAAAACTTTGTCCTTTGCGAACCTGAGACGGCATCTGCAGCTGCACGACCCGAACTGCATCGCTAACAGTGCCAAGAGGGACTGGTAATATCTCAACATTGGTTGCCGAAAGCAACGGCAGATACTCTTTGAGGGATGTTCCACCAGTATTGTGAATTCCATCACTCAATAGGACTATTCGTCGATGGTAATTGTCCGGCAATAAGGCAATTGACCGCTTGAGTGCGGCAAGCACATCGGTACCATCTCGCCGAATCGTCTGTTCTGCGAGCGTTTCTAAGGAGATTACAGACGCAATTTCTGTTGGTTGATTTTGCTTCTGACGGATCTCCAGTAGGACCCCAGTCTCCCTTGCGAAACTGATAATGCCGAATGCATCGGTAGGTTCCAACTTCGCGACAACGGTATCTATCTGTCTGGATACCTCCTCGTATTGTGTGGGCTGGATGCTTTCGGAAATGTCGATGAGGAAAACGACAGCGAGACGTTGTTCCGCGTGCGTCCGGTGCAGATTGGCTAAGGCGAGGATTGCGCATAGAAGCGCGGCACTCCTAAGGAGGGACGTTACGCGTTTTCGCCACTTCGCTGTGCTGAGGTGTGCGCGCCGCTGCACAAAGATTAGCACTGGAATCGCAGCGAGTAGAATTAGGAAGAGTGGGGATCGGAAATCAAACATTTTTAATAGCAGTCGGCAATCAGCGGTCAGCAATCAGCACAGGATAGAAAGTTCTCGCTGCGAGGCAGTCTGATAAAACGATGTTATTGGCTGCGGAGTTCCTCGAAATATGCTTCCGCTGTTTGCGTTTCTGCAGCGTGTGACATGTTATAGCGTTCGCACAACGTAATATATTCCGCAATCAGCGTTTGCCGTCTTTGGGATGGCATCTCACCCCCCGCAACGAGCATCGCTTTGTATGCCGGGATAGAGGCTTTCTCAACACGTGCCCGGATTTCTGACTTCTCAGCAAGTGCCAATGCCCGCTGAAAATAGTCAAAAATAACCTGTGTGCTTTCCGCCTGTAAACCGACATCTTCTGGCGTCGGAAAACACCGTGGGTGAAGACCTCGCGCCTCAACAGTGTCGTGGAGGTAGGTGATATACTCCAAGATCGGGGGTGCCGTGACTTCGTAGTGGAGGTTTACAAATTCGGTTAAAAGTGCGTCGGCGTCAAGGTGTGGATCCCAGATGAGGTGCGAGATTAAGTAATTCCGCAGATCGGAGAATTCGCCTGTTAACCCATTGCCGTTCGCCTGCATGAAGACCCCTTTAGCGTTATTGCGCAAGAAATAACGAACATTGGGAGCAATACTCCGCAGATTCGGGAATGGCAAATCGTAGGCGCGAAAATTGGTATTATAATTCCAGATCCAGATGTCATCGCAGATTTTCCCCCATTCAATAGTATCCTGACAGAAGGCTTGATTCTGCTCACAGTCCGGGTTGTCAATGGCGTGAAGGGTACAACATTCAATGCTACAGAGTTGAATTTGCACATTGTGTCGGGGTGTCACCGTCTTCGGTGGTTTTCGGGTATACCAATACGCCAACGTGCCGACCTTGACATGCGGATGCCCTTTCTCAATGCGTTCTGCGACGGCATTGACGAATGTCAAATGTGACCCCATCGGCGAGCCTGCCGCTTCGTTGAGCACCTCGCACGGTTCACACCGACAGTATGCCGCCGTATCGGCTTGACTCACACTAATATTGGTGGCTTCTGGACGTTCTGAGAGCTGCCGACTTGCAGACTCTGCAGCAATTTCGATAACTTCAGGGTTCGTTACACACAACTGCGGTCCGCCGCCGTGCGTATTTGTATCCCGTCTCCCATCTACGAGGGCGTAATACTCAGGATGACTTTCGCCGTGCGTGCCGTAAGGCACTAATGCCTGAAATGAATGGTTGATTAGCTGCTGTTGGGTTTTCCCACCAAGGTTTTCGGCATCCGTGACGGTGTTGACTTTCCGTTTCGCTGCGAATTCTGGGGCTTCTGAGTTCTCTCGGTAATAACTCCAGCGAAACGAAAAAGGCGGGGAGTAGGTGTAACTCCCACACGGAATATTCAGCGCAGATGCGTCGGGGACGTGGGTATGCTCAGCGGTTAAAAATCGGATACCGACGAGTTCCTCAAGGAATTGGTACACGGCGTAGAGTGTTCCACGCGGTCTACCCCCATTAATTTGAATCTGTCCATTTCCAACGATGATCTCGATATCCTCATCGCCCAAAGCAGTTGACCCACTGATGGTGATTTGCCCACGATTAGGATCTTCTCGCTGTGTATCCAGTGGTAATGTCAGTCCGGTTGCTTGGCTGAATAATTTTTGGAACGCTTTGGCGGCATAGTGTTCAGCAGCAGTAGCGTCATCGGAAACAACGATGTGCCAATCCTGCACTGTTGAAATTGATAAATTCTCACCAGAGGGGTGAAACACGAGGGTTTTATGAGTTGACATAACTTTCACCTTAATTGGAAATGGCTGTCAGCGATCAGCCATCGGATTTCAGCAAAAACATCCTGTGGCAGGCAAAACCTTTGCAGCTGCCACATATGATAACTGAATCCAAGGGGCACTATGCATTCATAGTGCCTTGTTCAACTACCTCTGCATCCGCCTGATACTTCTGTTCGTTGAATAGCAGGATGAAGACAATTGCCGCGAGGACTGTTACGATAATCGGCACCATAAAGATTTTCGCCCACGCGTGTCCACCTTCGGCATAAGCGAAGAAGTCATGCACACGACCACTGACAATGTGTCCTACTAACATCCCAAACCCATTCGTGACAAAAAGAAGTAGGGACTGGGAACTCGCTCGGATATCTTGCGGACTCAACCGTTCCACAGCGATCATTCCACCGACGAAGAAGAACGAATAGCAGATACCGTGCAATGTTTGCGCGCCGATAACCAACCACACCGGCTGACCGATGGCGAAGATAGCATAACGAACGGGCCACGCGAGGATACCTAAAAAGATAGTGAACCGCATGCCAAACCGACGTAGACACGGAAACAGCAGGAGCATCAACAAAACCTCAGCGACTTGACCGAGACTCATCGCTAAATTGGCAGTACTATTTGCTAACCCGATACCGTGTTCTGCCTCGGTTAGAAACAGATACGTTAAGTTGTAATAGAAGGGGAGTTCAATAGCAACGACGAAGGAAATAATTAGTAATACAGCGAAGTTTCGGTTTGAGACGAGGGAGAAGGCTTCAAGAAAAGCATAAGGATTTTTTGCCTCTTTGCTCGGTGGGGTGTTCGGCAGTGTCAAGCAATAGGCACCCATAATAAACGAAAGGACGGCTCCGAAGAGGAGGCAATCGCCGACGTGCGGCAGCGTCGTCTCTTGTCCTTCCCAAAATCGGAGATACAGACTCAATATCCAATTAATCGCGATCCAACCGAGTGTACCGAAAACCCGTATGTTTCCGAATTTATCTGACTGACCCATATGGTGGAAAGCGATGGCGTTCGTCAGAGCGATCGTCGGCATGTAGAGAATAGCGTGCAGAAAAATCGCACCCCACATCATCGGGAAACTTGTCTGCTTCCACGCGAAAAGCAGACAGACACCGCCAAGGAGATGCGAAATTGCGGCAAAGACTTGTGCTGGCATGAGTCGATCCGCAACCCATCCTGCGATGATTGGAGAAATTATCGAACCGATAGCGGTGGTGCCAAAGACATAACTAATCTGTTTACCGGAGAATCCAAGATTTTGCATGTGCCCGGCAATGAGCACTGCCCATGCACCCCATATAGCGAACTGTAGGAACATCATGCCCGACAATCGTGCGAAGGTTCCCAATTCTATTTGTCGATTTTCCATTTTTTAATTATTCCTTGCGGCGTATGGAAGTGAGAAAGAATCTGTTGACTGCACCACGTGCATTCCGGCATCCGAAACTTTGGCGAAGGCTGCGTCTGCTGCTTCTGTGTAGTCCACTACCCCAGGCACAACAACAGGTGAAGTCAAGTCATCTACCAAATAGATTTTCTCGGCTAATGCAGCGTCGGTTTGTTGAATTTCTGTCAGCAGATCGCTAACCGTCCAAGCGACACAGTGGCTTTTTGCCTGTCCGGCGATAATTACGCGGTCGTATCCGAGAAGCATTTCGAGAAAGGCACTGTTTTTCTGGTCAATTGGCTTCCCATCCGGGTCGTTGAGGACTTCCGGACGCAAGACTGAATAGTTTTCAGTCAATGGATTCTGCCCTTTGATTTCATGATATATCTGAGTCCTGCGAGCGATGGAATGGAAAAAGCAGGCTTCGTCAACTGCGGAGACAACTGCAT
The DNA here is from genome assembly GCA_021295715.1 of Candidatus Poribacteria bacterium. NCBI lineage: Bacteria > Candidatus Poribacteria > Candidatus Poribacteria bacterium. Next base: position 6,059 of record JAGWBV010000008.1, read on the forward strand.
GCCCAATCCCACCGAGCATTGCATGGTAGGGCCATATCGCGAGCGGATATTTCCCATCAGCAGTGAGAGTTTTAACATAGTGCTCACTGTAAGCCTTGAGCCATGCGTATTGATCGGATTCTGGAACTTGCGGAGGAAGATGGACACTACCGATAATAGCGGGGTTGACGCGCCATTTGCTTGCTTCAATATCAGCCTGTGTAATTAAGGTCTGTAGGGGTGCCGGATGCTCCCCAGCGTCGTTAATCCAGAAAACTTCGTGGAATATCTGCATCGCCGTGTGTGTGTCCAGCGTGCAAGCGATTTTGGTGATATGTGAGAGGTTACGGTAGATAAACTGACACAAACGAATATTGTCTTCTACCGCGCCATTTCCTGATCTACCCCCAACGAAGAGCTCAAAATCGGGAATACAGAATGTATTTTGAACATCGACGAGCAGCAAACAGGTCCGAAAACTATCCTCGAATGCGGGACCGATTACATGTTCTCGCGCCCATGCCTGTGCCTCTTGTTGGCGTTCTTGATAAGGAATCCGCCAGACTTTGTTCACCTGACTGGTATCGAAATGGGATGGGACGGGCAGTTGTGGTATAGACACTTTTTAATTTTCCTTGCGGTTCGATAAAGTCGGTTTGAGCATTGACAGTTATTTCCATAGAGTCGCCTTCCACTTCGTTTCAGGCTTGCGATCTTTGGAAACCAAGAAGAAAGACTGACTGTCGATAACTAACAACTGTTATTGAGATTTTAGAGGATTCCACAGTTTTTATCAACAATAATTCCTTGATATATGTCATAAGGTGCGTTACAATTAAACAAACACTCCCCAGATGGTATCTGTAATGAAAAAATTTTTTAATCCACTCCCAGACTTAGACGAAAGACTTGATCGCGTAGAGGATCAAGTGCGGCAGGCGCGTAGGCGGCTTGAGCGACAAGTAGAAGAGGCACTTATACCGCTTGATATTCAGGAGGACTTCACTATCTCCGAATTGGAAGGCGATGTGATGCTCGTTTCACGGAACGACGATTTACATGAGAAGGTGAGGAATCTCATCCGTTCTGAAGGCTATGGATGTGATATTCCGGAACGCACCTCGGAAGCCATCGGTTTGTTGAAACTTCGCAAATATCAGATGGTAATTGCTGACTATACCCGCCGCCGCCGAGGCAGACTCTTTGAATATATCAAGAGGTATCAACCTTATGTCAAAATCGTCTCTATTGTCCGTAATAATGACGAAGGGCGACAGGCAATGAGCGCGGGCAGTTACAGTTACCTGTTAGGACGTGGTTTTGATCCGGAGCAGTTGCGCACCTGTCTAATAAGTTCGCTTAAATTGAAGCATCGCGTCTGCTGGTTGTTAGCGCACGGAGAGCGTTGTAATCGTTCGTGTGTCGATAGTTTCCAGTCCGATGAGGATTTCGGAGAAATTGAATGAAATGGCAAAAAATTTAGAATTCAAGGGGCAGTTTCAGTCGCTTAACGGACTCTACCCGAAACTCACTGACTTAAATGCAATACAGCATGAAACCGTCCACCAAATCGATACATATTTCCATGTAACGAAAGTAAAAGACTCTCTAAAATCCGGAGTATGCGAGCCACGACTCAAGTTGCGCGAAGCGAAAGGATGGTCTGAGGGGTGGCTGATTTATTATGAGCGTCCGAACCAAGACGGATCCCGATACAGTCAATACCAACTCTGTGAAATCGCTGATCCGGGGTCCCTCAAAAGCTTACTAACGCTTGCTCTTGGGGTCAAAACAATTGTAAAAAAACAACGAGAACTCTGGATGTTCAATCATACCCGCATCCACCTCGATACGGTCGCCGATTTAGGACGATTTGTCGAATTGGAGACAGTGTTTCGCGGACAGACCGATGCCGAAGCGATAGACGAGCATCAACACGTTAAAGCTGCACTGCATCTGGATGCTGTGGACCCGATTGCGGTTTCTTACAGCGATCTCATTATGCAAAAGTCATAAAGATTAGGAAAATTTAATATGAATTATTTGACATATATCAATTGCGTCTCCTGAGAAGCGTGCTTTGACAGCGCGCTTTTCCTTTTCAGTGGAATCCTACTCTCTACAATCGAGACAAAACTGCCTGTGCCAAAAGCGGAATCATCAACTCATGATGTCCTGTGAACGTATACCCTTTACCGCCCATCTCTGTGGGACGTTTAACGACATTCTCTACGGAGCGGTATTGTTGATTCATGTCGAAGTTGGCAGCGGTGAACTGAGATACTGTATGCCCTAAGTTCCGCGCGATTGTCAATGCCTTCAGGAAAACTTCAGGCAGTATTACTGCCGAACCCAAATTCAACACAACACCACCTTCCAAATCCGTCACTAACGCCGTTAGGAGTCGGAAATCGGTGAAACTCGCCGCGCCAATAGCGGCACCGTTCGCAGACGGATGTTGATGAATAATATCCGTGCCGATAGCGACATGGACCGTGATTGGGACATCGTATTGGATACCAGCGGAAGCCAGGAGGCTATACGCGTTATAGGGAGCGTCCATCTCAATGAGTTGCCTACCGAGTGCTTCACCCATCCCAATACCTGTATCTGCAGCGTGCTGAGTCGCTTCGTTCATCAACCGTCCGGTCTCCTCCCACATCCCGAATTGCCCACCTTGGAGGTAAGCGGCGACATCCTCCGAAGTTTCACCGATAAGCGCAATCTCGAAATCGTGGATGCTACTTGCGCCGTTAAAGGCAAACCCGGTAACCACGCCACGTTTTGCCAAGTCAATTAAAAGTGGGCTTAATCCGCATTTGATGACATGTCCTCCCATCATCACGATAACAGGTTTCTTGTTCTGATGGGCGACAACGATATCGTCAACGAGTGCCAAGAAGTCCTGTCCTTTAAGGATGTTCGGCAGACTTGCTAAAAATTGGGACAGGTCTATCTCGACTTCTGGGAGTGTCGCGAAATCGCGGACAGAGACCTTGTTGATACGGTTTTGCAGCGGATAGGTCGTTACAGACGATATGTCAATCGGATTCCGACGTTTCATGTTTTTTGTCCTGAGATAATTGTGCGTAAAAAATTATGCCAATCATAAAATAGAAAAGCAACACTGTGCGTTGATGTAGAATATTATCCGCGAGTCCGTAAACAAGCGCAGAGATTAGGAAACCGCTTGCCCCGATGAAGGTCCCCATCTGCCAAAAATCGTTCTTGGAAGCCACGCGATCATGATCATCGTCATGGCGTAGTTCCGATGTTTTTCGCATGATGACAACCTGTCGACAGATAATTGCTACCATCCATAAGAACAACAAGAGCGAAGGAATACCTTGCTCAGTGGCGATATGTAGGTAGATGTTGTGCGCGTGATAAGGTGTGTAGTACTGCTCCTCTGGTCCGTTGTGTTGATACTCATAGCGAAACCTACCGAGCCCGATGCCGGTAAGCGGATACTTCCGGATCAGTTGAAGTGAGGTGCGCCACCATTGCGGACGTTCACTCATGAACCCCGCAGGATGTGCAATCATCGTTTCGATGCGTTCCTTGATATGTCGAGGGACGATATCACTTATCGTCTGACGGGAATTCGTATTCACAATCAACACGCAAAATACAACACTTATGAATGCCACCGCCAACAGGCTTCTTTTCCACGAAACACGCGTAAATAAGGCATTTACAACAAAATAACATCCCGTGCCAACTACTGCAACAGCGACACTTACCCATGCTGCGCGCGTCAGGGTCAATGCCAAATTTGCCCCCATCAGCACCAAAACCACACCCAGTCCCACGATCATTCCAATTAAGGCGCGTCGTGATTTTCGATGTGCTTCCAGCCGTTCCGATCGGAAAACCAAACGGCTGCAGCCAGCAGCAAAGTAGCCCATAACAAATGGGAGTGTGAGGGCGAGATATGCCCCCAAGTCATTCGGCATCTTGAAGGTTCCGGTGAGTCGTTGCTCAATCATGTACACCATCAGATGCGTCTCACCCTTGCGGACAGTATAGCGTCTATTTCTCGCCGGATCATCAATACGCCATTCATCGGGTTGCTTTGAAGTTACAAACGTTGCGGTTTGAGAGAGCGGTACATTACATTTTCGCAATTCGGCGCGTAATTCATCCGACATTTGTAAATTTGGGACTTCACCGACAGCGAGTTCTTCCTGAAATTGTAACCCAATTCTCCCCATAAAATCAATTGCCAAACGCGTATCATTCGCGTAATACCAGAGTCCGAGCGCGGAAGATATCCCCGCAGCGGCAATGAAAGCGATGACAATATGCCGCCATCGAATGCCCAATTGACTGTGAATAACCGCATAAAAAAGCAGGATTGCGCGGAGATGCTTCCAAAAATAGCCGAGGCTACTGGCAGCAGGATGTGGGGCGAGAAGTGACGCTATCAAGCCTAATCCGAGAAATAGCAAAATCGGAACGTCAAGCGGAGTGCGTTGCCAACCGAGTTTCCGATCCGAAATGATGCGTCCTACCCATCCGAATAGCACACACGAAAGTCCGGTGTTGAGGAATACTGTTGAATAGCCAAACGGCAGGGCAAGGACAAAGATCAGAAATCCGATGTAAGTGGCAGCATCATAGATTTGTGCTGATGTGAATCGTAGGTCTTTTAGTTGAAGATATTGGCTCGCGCGCTGCACGAAAAGAGAGAGTTTCAATCCTGGCATAACTTGTGAACGAGACAGAAAATGGTTGAAAATTCAACGCAGATATAATACAATATCTGTTAATTAGCAAATCTGGCATGTATAGAAGGGGATTCCACCATGCGCTTTACATATAACCTCATTGCTTTATTGTTAGGGTTTAGTTTTATCGGGTTACTCTTCGCACCAACGGCACCAGCGTTTATTGAGCGCGAGTATACGATTCGTGAAGTCCTTGATGCTTGTACGAACATCGTTTTTGGCGAAGTAAAGAGTGTTGACCAGAAACGTTTACGAGGCGTTGTTACTGTGAAAAAAGATGTCAAAGGGAAAAGCGAGCTCAAGGAAATTAAGATGAACTTCGCCACAGGACATTACAAACGAAGCACCTCACCGGAGAAGATGGTCAGACTGCTCAAAGAGGGCATGCCTATCATTGTTTTCTATCGTGAGCATTATGGCATAGATAGTATGTGCTTCATTGACAATACGTGGTTTCAGATGCGTGCCTATCGTGGTGGATACAGTGGCTCTTGGTGGACATTTACGCACATTGACCCGATGATGTCACGGACGTTTGATGGTAAGACCAAGGCACTCCAAACGATTGTTCTCGACATGTTAGCCGGTAAAATGTGGGTTGCCGCGCCGAAAGATGCCATCAAAGTCCTGGTCCTAACAGGAAATAGCACACATCCAACATGGAGTCAAACGCCGGTATACACGAACACAGCAACGTATGAATATATGGCATTGCGTGCTGTCAAAAAGGTCGGTAAACGTGCCATCGCGCATGAATCTACTAAAGAACATCAGCTACCGCAATTAGAAAAAGCCGATATTCTGTGGATCGGATACGAAGAGATTTCGAGTTACGGACACTACCTCCTTTCCAGTGAAATAGAGAAGAAGATTAAAGCCTTTGTGAAAAAGGGTGGCATTGTCGTCGTTACGGGACAGGATAGCAGTGCTGAGAAGCCGTGCGGTATCGGGTGGCTACAAGGTAAGTTGAAAGGGGTTGAAAGCCCGCCCACCCAACATTTCGCTGTCACTGAAAAAGGCAACTCCGTTTTCTCCATTCCCAACAAAATTGAGTCCGGCAAAATCCTTGTTGATGACGCATGGGTAGGCTGGAGCCGACGCGATGAAATTTTCGCGACGACTGAGGACACTAAAGAACTCGTTGTTGGGGCGAGACGGCATGGCAAGGGGTTATACATTATCACCAGTCTTCGTAACGATAGCCAATATACCACTTCCCTGAACAAAGCACTCATGGAAAATATCATGCATTATGCTGTCAGCCAACTCAAGTAGAAAATTAGCATAACCAATGTGTCGCGGGATTCTCTATACATCTATAAGAATTTCGCCACAACCAATGTGATGTCATCATTGGTGCTTTCGTCCTGTTGATGCGCCTGAAGGTCAGACAGAATCTCTGCCTTTATCTCTTCTGGGGACAGATGCCGATTTTGCGAAATGAGTGCCTTGAACCTATCGAATCCATACATTTCAGCGTTAGGATTGAACGCTTCTGTGATTCCATCTGAATAAAGCACCAACAAATCACCCGGATACCACTTGACTTCAGTGCTGTAGTATTGCGTCGGTGTCTCGGACATTGAGATACCGACCGGTAGAAACGAGGATTCTAACTCAATGAGATGACCATTCTCACCGCTGGTGCTGTTCTGTTCAGCACGATAGAGGAGCATCTGCGGATGACCGGCATTGGCGAACTCCAACCGATTGTCTGGGTGAATAATAAGATAACAGCAGGTCATGTAGATGAAAGTTTGGGCATCCTCTTCTGTGACACGGGTAATGGCATTCATGACTTCCGGTACAGATGCGTCAAAGCGGATCTGTGTTTGCAAACAACTTTTCGTCATCGCTGCGACCATTGCCGAATGATAGCCGTGCCCCATAACATCGCCGAGAAAAATGGCGACGCTGTTGTCAGAGAGTTCCATATAGTCGTAATAATCGCCTCCGACGCTATTTGCGGGTCTACAATATCCGGCGGAGCTGACAGATGGATGCGCTATTTCTGTATTTGGGAGGAGAGATTTTTGGACTTCAGCGGCAAGTCGCATCGATTCTTCTTGGGCAACTTCCTTACGGATAGCACTCATCTGAATCTCAAGGTCGCGTCGGATCTTCTCGTTCAAGACTCGGAACATTCCCATGCCAATTCGCGGTTCTCGTGCCATAGCGTTGTAAAAATCGCCTCTTGTGATCCTCAGAAATTGTGTGGGTTTCACCGTTTTAACTGTGGCACTCCGCGGTTTATTGTCAATCAGGGCAATTTCTCCGAGGCAGTATCCCTTCTCATTGAAGAACAATACTTCTGTTCCCGCCTTGATGATGCTGACTTCACCATCAACCAATAGGTAAAGCGAATCGCCTTCATCCCCCTCCTCAAAGAGCGTTGAATAGGCTGGATATGCAACTTCGCTTGCCATACGACAGATGGCTCTTAATTCGGTTTGCGGGAGTTCAGCAAAAAGTTCCGTCTTTTGTAAAAATTGTAATTTCTCTGCTTCTGGTAGCATTATCTATTCAGCCTTTGACTTTTTAAAGAAAATGTGTTATTTTTAATAGGATGTTTTGGAAACCTGTTACTGCGTTTTGGGTGATTTACCGAAGAATTAGACGAAAATCACGAATATAAGTTGAGAACAATGCAAGGTGTGAGGACCCTGTGCAGCATGTTCACACATCTATCATGGCACAGAAAAGAGAATTATGTCAATAACTGATTTTTTCCGGGGAAAAGTTCTGCTCATTACGGGTGGCACTGCATTTTTGGGGCAACCGATGGTCGCAAAAATTTTAACTACCCTTCCCGATATCCAAAAGATTTATCTCCTCATCCGAAGCCGGACTGATACCACTGGAAAGCACACTTCCGCTCAGGAACGCTTAGAAAATGAACTTCTCACCTCAGATGTTTTTGCCGCTCTGCGTCGGCTCCACGGCGAAAATTTTGATGCTTGGGCGCAGGAGAAACTGACGGCGGTTGAAGGTGATCTCACTCACGAACACCTTGGATTCAGCGATGCGGAATACCAAAGACTCCAGAACGAAGTCCAGGTCTTTATCAATATCGCTGGACTTGTGGATTTTGATCCACCTTTCGACGATTCTTTGTGGGGCAATGCCCTCGCTGCGAAACATGTTGTCAACTTCGCAAGGGGTTGCAAGGATGCCGTGTTTCTGCATGTCTCAACAGCATACGTCTGCGGCGACACACCCGGACGCGTGCCTGAAGAACTCCCCCTGCCGTATGAACACTACGCCACCCAACACCGCGAAAAGACGGGAATGACTATCCCAGAAACGCTCTCTGAGGAAATCGAAGGGTTGCTTTCTCTAAGTTCTGCTACTCGTGCTGAAACCGAGTCGTCTGAAAATCTCGCTAACTTTCAGCAAAAAGCGGAGGCGGAAATAAAAGGAACGCGTAAGGGACTTGAGGCACAGGTCGCAGAACTGAAGGCAGAATGGCTTGAGGAACGCTTGGTTGAGGAAGGATTGAAGCACGCGCGTTCACGCGGATGGAACGATACTTACACCTATATGAAATTCCTCGCTGAACAGATGGTCATGGAATTGCGCGGTGAACTGCCCACTGTAGTTTCGATGAGCCTGAACCCGGATGGCTCGGAGGGTTTCGGATGTGTGAACCTCTGATCGTCGGTTTTGGGAAAGGGCGACTTCCAGATTTTCCGGCAGATCCGGATATAATTCTCGATATTATCCCTGTCGATTTTGTAGTGAACGCCATCTTGGCAGCCGCTGAGGCGACAGCAAGACGCGGTGGTATTGAAGTGTATCACGTTGCGACGGGGACACAGAATCCGCTCTATTTTCGAGGTATCTTTGAGGCGACCTACGAATATTTTATGAAATATCCAATGATAGAGGATGGAAAACCGGTTGCGGTGCCGATCTGGAAATATCCGAGCTTAGAAGAATTTCAGCGGAAATTGGATAGTCGTATGCGCTTAGTTGACCTTACCGTTCAGACCCTCGGCAAACTTCCGATACGTGCCGCGAAACGGAAACGCCGCCAACTTGTCCTGAAACAGAGCGGTATAAAAGCACTCCTGCATTACATCAGAATCTATGCCCCTTACACACGAACCAATTTTGAATTCGAAACGGAGAAGACACAAGGGCTTTATGACGCGCTTTCATCGACAGAACAGCAGCGTTTTAACTTCGATGTTTCACGGATCCATTGGAAGCGGTATTTCCAAGAGATTCATATCCCGGGCATAAAGAGACATGTGTTGAAGATTGAAGATAACACAGCAAACGATACAGAAGCATCTTCCTCTGCAAAACAGGAGAAGACGAGTTCGCAAGATGATCCCGAAGAGTCCGCTACTGCACCTGAATGGATTGTCCCAAAAACGATCGTAGACCTGATTAAGACACAAGCATCACGAATCCCGGACAGAATTGCGCTGCAGATGGTAAACGAAAGCGGATGGGAAGAGTATACCTACGCAGAGACGTATACCTTGTCGCGCCGAGTCGCGTGGCAGCTATGGGAAAGCGGGTTGCGAAAAGATGACCACGTGGTATTGGTTTCTGAAAATCAGCCCGAATGGTGTATCGCTTACCTTGCGGCTGTTCAGATAGGAATCGCTGTTGTTCCGCTCGACGCGCAAACGCCTGCTCATGAAATTTTGGCAATCGCCGAGTTCACCGCTGCGAAATCGATTTTAGCCTCTGAAAGCGTATTAGAAAAATCCGATGCGGAGCCCCTATTAACATCAGGGACAATGTTACAAAACATCAACAAAAATTGCGAAATTGTGGGGGTTCCCGATGATATGGAGAGCAAATCCTCAACCCCCGAGATTCCTGCCGATTTTCCAAATGTAGAAGTTTCTCCAGACACCGTTGCCTCGATTATCTTTACAATGGGGACCACTGTTGAAGCGAAAGGTGCGATGCTTACACATGGCGGTTTTATTTCTAATGTCCAAGCGGTGGCAAAAGCACTCCCACCAACAGACACAGAGCGGATCCTGTCAGCACTCCCGTTGTATCATGCGTTGAGTTTCTCGTGCAGTTTATTGATGGCACTTTACAGCGGCACGACTGCGACCTACGTCAATGCGCTCCGTCCCACAACACTTCTGAAGACAATGCGTGAGGCGAAGACGACGGCTTTCATTGGCGTTCCACGCCTTTTTCAGATGCTCCAAGGCACAATCGAACGACAAGCATCGCGAGCAGACACACCGGGTGAAACATTGGCAGAAAAAGCACGAGCCGTCATGGGTGATGAAATACGCGTCCTTGTGAGTGGGGGCGCTCCGCTTTCCGATGCGATTTACGATGGATTCCAAAAATTCGGTATGACGCTTTACCAAGGCTACGGAATGACCGAAACAGCACCCGTTCTCAGTGTCAATCCGTATCTAAAAAGTAAACGAGGCTCGGTGGGACCAGCGGTAGAAGGTGTGGAACTTCAGATTGAGAACCCGAATAGCAATGGTATCGGGGAGATTATCGCGAAAGGACCCAGTACGATGAAGGGTTACTATCAGAACACGGATGCTACAGAAAAAGCGATTCGCAATGGATGGCTCTACACGGGTGACTTAGGCTACATGGACGCGGATGACTACCTCTATCTCACTGGGCATTGCAAGGACATTATCGTTCCCGCATCAGGAAAAAATGTCTATCCTGTTGAATTGGAGGCACTCTATCGGGATAGCTCGGAAATCATCTCTGAAATGTGTGTCCTCGGTATCCCCTACGAAGATGGGTCCGATACGGCTATACACGCCGTGATCGTGCCGACATCCCGAGATGAAGCGACGAAAGCAGAGATCCAACACCACCTTCAAACACGAGCAAAGCAACTACCGAGTTACCAACAATTCCACAAATCCCACTTCTGGGATGATCCCCTACCAAAGACTGCGGATGGCAGTGTAGATCGGCATAGTCTAAGGCACAGCTTGGAAGCGCAGCTTAAAAATATGGCAGACCTGCAGGCGGATTCCACGGCAGATGTTGTAGGAGGGAACTCCGATTCCCGACTCTTCAGATCGGATATACCAGAAGAAATCCTCTCTACCCTCGCACGATTGGCACGCATGCCGGCACAGCAAATTCAACAGGAAAGCCGTTTGGATACCGATTTAGGGCTTGATTCACTCACGCGACTTGATCTCCTATTGGTTCTTGAATCGAGACTCGGTGAAACAATTCCTGATGCACGACTCGCTAATTTGGAGACGGTTAGTGATGTTGTCAAATTAATCGAGACGTTCCCTACAGACACTGTGCGCGAGAAAAATGAACCTCACAAAGACGGAAAGCCTGAGTTCAGGCAGGTGCCTCGGTGGTATGCGCGTGCTTTTCGCACCGTGATTACCGGTATCTATCGGAACTATTTTTCATTGAAATGCTATGGGCTTGAGCATATTCCACAGGGCACACCTTATATTATCATGCCGAATCACACCAGCCACCTTGACACATTGGCGGTGATTACTGCGCTCGGAACAAAGGCGTACCAACTCTGGGTGCTCGCCGCTCGGGATTACTGGTTCGCGAACCGTTTTCAAGGCTGGTTTGCTCGGACGTGCCTTAACGCGCTTCCGATAGAACGGGAGGGGAATTTTACTGAATTTCTACAGGATCTCAGGGCGGCGAACGAGGTGATGGCACAAAATAACGGCTTGCTAATTTTCCCCGAAGGCACACGCTCACTTGATGGTAAACTTCAATCTTTCCAACCCGGGGTACTCAGTTTGCTCATCTACACTCCTAACATCCCGGTCATACCGGCTTACATTGAAGGGACCTACCACGCGTTGCCGAAGGGACAGAACTTACCTAAGAAGCATCCGGTTCGTATCGTTTTTGGTGAACCGTTTACCTTCCCACCGAAGGATTGGGGAGCGCAGGACAAAACACCTATTGACCCTGATAGATACCAAGAATTCTTGGAATTGGCACAAAATCGAGTTGCAGAACTTGGGGCAATGCTTAGACAATCCTATAAGTAGTTAACCGAAACGCGCCACAAAAAGTGCACAGCACATCTAACGTTTCACACCATCTCTATGGCAGCGGATAGATTTAAGAAAAGCCACTAAAGGGCCAAGGCCCGCAATCTTCATAACACCAAGCACTGAGTCCGTAGCGTAGTGGAGGACGGGTTTAAGAAAGGAACGGTAAAATCCAAGCCCACACTGTTTAACCGCAAGGAATAATTAAAAAATGTCAGATCCGAACCCCAAAAAAGCAGTCGCATTTTTTGATGTGGATGGTACCTTATTGAAGTCCACGATCGTCCATTACTATATCTGGATGCGCTCTGCCTTGGCACCATTCCTTCTAAAACGCTTGTGGCTCATTGGGTTCCTCCCAAAAATTGCTTACTACTTGATTTTGGATAGGATGAGTCGTCCGCGTTTCAATGAGGTGTTTTATCGTAACTATCGCGGGATGAATGTTGCCGAGATTAAGGAATTGTCTACAGAAATGTTTGAGGTTTATTTGCGTCCGAAGATCTTCTCTGCCGCGATAACACAAATTCAGGAACACAAGGAGCAAGGCACTGCCGTCGTTTTTGTAACCGGTTCGCTTGATTTTATTGTCCAGCCGATAGCGGACTACCTCGATGTCGATTCTGTATTGGCACCGCAACTTCACGAACAAAACGGACAGTTCACAGGTGAGTTGACAACCGTGCCGCTCATCGGGGAAGAGAAGGCGAAAGCAGTGCAAGCGTTCGCTGAACAAAACGGAATTTCACTGGAAGAAAGCTACGCTTACGGCGACAGTCAATCCGATCTGCCTATGTTGGAATGTGTTGGGAATCCAGTCGTTGTGAACCCAGGAAAAACGCTCCGTGAGAAAGCACTCACATCTGGCTGGGAAATGCACGAATGGTTATAGAAGGGTCATCAGTTATCGGTTGTCAGTTAATGTTAAACAATACCTCTCTCTTTAACAAACGCCCGATAACCGAAAGCATTGCGTAGCAATGCGAACCGACAACTATATAATGGAGAATAATCATGAATGTTAGGCGTTATTTTGAGTCCCTATCCGATCCGAACGATACCATGTTTGTTGAAATCGGAAGTCAACACCGGTTTACCCGTCGTGGCGACGACTGGGTTAAATTTCGCGAGGATCTAATTGAACTCTTAGATCAAACAATTTCTGAGGAGTTATCCAAAGCGTTCGCGGAAGCGACAGAGGAATGGGTTTCGGAGGGTTAGCGTCTCTCTTATTTTCAAAATAAAAGGAAACAACACCCCTATGTCAGATCCAATCACCGATGCGCAAGCGTTGGAAACCGAAGGCAAGCTTGCCGAAGCCATCCAAACCTACGATAGCATCCTCAACACAACAGATGATACAGCGACCCTCGCGCTTGCTAACTTCCGGCTGGGGACAATCTATCGGACGTGGAGAGAACTCTTCACGGCGCAACGGTTTTTAGCAAAAGCACATCAACTCGCTCCAAGCGACACCGAAATCCGAGACGCAATCGAAGAACTCAATCAGCATTTTTCACAGAATCGAGAGGTAATCGCAGAGGAGATGTCCCGTAAAAATAGCGATCAGATTGTATCACTCTTCCGTATTGCGACGGGGATTAAACTTATCACGATGGATAAAGCAGTTCAGGCGTATCCGTTGTTGAAGAGCCGCACCAAGATCTTTCCGAACGCCGCCGTCGCGAAGCACTTACTCACCGATATCCAAATCACAGAAGAAGAACGGAACTCAGCGATCGATTTCCTGTTGGAGAGAGATTGGCTTGTCAGTACTGGCGTATCGCTTTACACAATAGCAGAGAGTGGCTTGTTCGCTTTTTATACGGAACTTGCGCAGTTGCACGTCGCCAATGCGGATTACTCGGAAGCGTTGATGTGTTATGAGCAGGCGTATTGGTTAGATCCATCGCAACACCATCTACGCTATCAGCAAGTCATCTGTCACACCGAAGCAGAGACATGGGATGCGGCAGTCGAGATGCTCGCACAACTTCGGACCGAAGTCCCTAAAAACGTAGACCTCGTGGCGTATCATACCGCTGCTGCGCAGAGTTACCACCATGCCTATCAGACGACCCGAGATGAGAATACTAAACAGAAAGTGATCGAAGCGTGCGAGACGGTGTTGCGCTTGGACAAGAAATCAAGAGAAATTTCAAAACTCCTTGGGTCGTATCAGGGTAAAAAGAGTTGGTGGCGCAGGTAGAATAGGCTATGAAAGAAACACAATTGACAAAAAGGGATGTATCTGGTAGAGTATCACTATATTTTCCATGTTCCTTGGTGAGGTTGGAAACTACGTCCTAAGATTTGTGGAGGAGAAAAAATGCCAGCACGTTTAGCAATAGATGGCGGCACGCCTGTTATTGCAGATTCTATACCCGGCGGAATGCACGGGCCCAGTGTAATAGATGAGCGTGAGATCAATGCTGTGACTGAGGTCTTGCGCAGTGGGAAACTTTTTCGGTTCGTTGAGGATTCAAATGTAGCCAGTTTTGAGAAGGAGGCAGCGGCGCACCTCGGTGCGAAACACGCCTTGATGGTAAACTCCGGCACCTCCGCAATTATCTGCGCACTGACGGGGGTCGGTATCGGACCGGGAGACGAGGTAATCGTTCCGGGCTATACTTTTATTGCCACTGCCGCTGCTATCGTCGGCGTAGGCGCGATTCCAGTCATAGCAGAAATCGACGATTCGCTCGGCTTAGACATCGCCGATGTGGAACGGAAAATTACACCCCATACGAAAGCGATCTTACCGGTACACATGCAAGGCGTCCCGTGTCGGCTTGAGGCGATCGTGGAACTCGCGAAAAAGCACAATCTCCTGGTCGTTGAGGATTGCTGTCAGTGCGTCGGTGGACAGTATAAGGGGAAATATGCTGGAACATGGGGAGATGCAGGGGCGTGGAGTCTCAACTACTACAAGATAATCTCTTGCGGTGAAGGTGGACTCGTCTTTAGCGATGATTATGATGTCTATGAACGTGCAGCCTTCGCAGCGGAACCCGGTTTGCCGATGTGGATGAGCGATGCTGAATGGCAGAACAAACCTTTTTCCCGGCAGTGCTACCGAACGAGTGAAATTTTGGGTGCGATTGCCCGCGTGCAACTCTCAAAATTAGAGGACATCTTGGGACATACACGCCGACTCAAAAAAGCGTTCACAGCGGAACTCGCTGAGAAACCGAAAGGCTATATCCGACAACACGTGGATGATCCAACCGGTGAATGCGGTATTAGTGCGGCGATTATCGTGCGTGATGTGGAACTCGCCAAAAAGTACTCCGATGCGCTCAGTGCAGAGGGATTAAGAGCAGGTACCGCTTACAATGAAGGGTTCCCCGACAGACATATTTATACCTATTGGGATTCCATCCTCTTCAAGCATTCACCAGACGCTTCTGGGTATCCGTGGAAAGATCCACGCTACAAAGGAGATGTAGAGTATTCGCGGGATATGTGTCCACAGACTTTATCGATTCTCGGTCGTGCGCTACGATTTGGGTTTAACGTGAATATGCAAGAGGAGCACGCGCGATTGATGGCAGCCGCAATCAATAAAGTAGACGATGCCCTCGGCTAAGGAGTTCCTATTTTGACGAAATAGGGATGACGTAGGTACGCCGTCCAACTTCAGTGAAGCCCAGTTTTTGTGCCACGCGAAGAGAAGCCAAATTGTCTTCGCCGCAGCTCCAAGCAGGAACTTTACCTTTTGCCTGAATTTCTTGTGCGACGAGGGATGCAGCGGCGGTAGCAATTCCTTTTTTACGCCACGGCTCGACTGTGGAAACACCGATGTCGGCATGTAGGTCGGTCTCTGCATAGGTATGTGCGATAGCGACAATATTACCATCCACAACGGCTCCAGCGGCAATACCGTCCGTTAGCATTGCTTCGTGCGTTTTGTAACCGTTCCCTTGGACTTCCGCCGGAGCCTGCACCAGACGTGCAGTATCTCCTAATGTCAAAAGGCGAACTGCCGCGTTTGAATAGCAATGGACAGGCTCTAAGAGGGCGTGACAGACATCGCCGTAATAACGAATCGCTGTCCCTCTGTCCGCTTCAATAAGGGCGCCGAGAGATGCAGCACAGGAATTGTCAACGTTGATACAACTCCATCCGTCGGTCTTTTTCAAAAGTTGCCACAGTGCCTCGGCATCGGTGCCGAAACCACACGGTTCGTCCGGACAAAACGCATCAAAGACGAGTGCGGCGTTGACATCCGGTAGTCTACCAGCGATGTAAGCATCGCACATCCCTTGTTTCAGGCGAGATGTGGAGATGACCGTCATCGGCGTATCGCCGAGGCAGTCTGCCAGCGTAAGACATTCTTGGGGTGTAAGTTTAGCCATTTGATAATTATCGGTCCTCAGTGAAGATCCTTGAGTATTTGGGCATTCTTATAGTTAGCGGAAACTGTTCGGTGGCACACACTCGCGCACAGCCTAACAGGAAACCATGCTACAAAGATAGCAACTTCGGGTAAAATAATAAAAAAATGAAGATTACGATTTTAGGTTCAGGCACCTCAACAGGCGTTCCAGAGTATAAATGTGACTGCGAAACCTGCCAAGACGCGCGGGATGTTAACTCGAAAAACTACCGGACTCGTTCATCTGCCCATATTGAAAAAGATGGGAAACACCTCCAATTCGACCTCGGGCCTAATTTCATGGATCAGATCGTTCGGAATCGGATTGAGCGGATAGATGCCGTTATCTTCACGCATTCCCATGCCGACCATGTCAGTGGAACGAACGACATCGTAATGCCGTGCCGAAAACAGCAGATGGATATGCCGATCTATGGTCCTGAACAGACGATTGGCATCTTACAACGCAACTTCGATTACATGTTCACAAAGGAAACGTTCCAAGGTGGCGGGGTCGGTCATCTGCTTCCAAATGTTGTTGATCGGGATAAGAAGTTTGAACTGCTCGGTTTTGATATTACACCGATTCCGGTTGAACACGGCAACGTTGACACCTACGGCTACCGGATTGACGACTTCGGGTATCTACCGGATGTGAAACGATTACCGAAAGCGTCACAAGATTTACTGAATGGGATTGAGGTGCTGGTGATTGATGCGCTAAGTTTTAATCCGAGACATCCAACGCATCTTTCGGTGGGTGAAGCTTTGGAAATTAGTGCTGCCCTGAAACCGAGGGAGACCTATTTTACGCACATTATGCACCGACTGGATCATCGGTATTTCCCGGAACAATGTGAAGAGATGGACATCGAACTCCCAGACAATGCTTATCTCGCCTATGATGGACAGGTGATTCAGCTATAGTATGTGCCTCGATCCGGAAACCGAGGCAACAGATACTGTTCTCTATCTACCAAATCCACCACCCTGTGGCGGTTTCCGTTCCTGCAGAATAACGCGGTCGCTCGCCTTGAGGCCGCTTTTGATAATCACGTGTGTTTCGTTCTGCATGCCGGTTTCAACCTCTGTCCGCTTGCCTTTGCCGCTACCGTCATCGAGCATAACGGCTTTTCCCTTCGACACATTAATCGTGGCGCGTATACCGTCTGCTTGCTTTTTACCCTTCACCAAAAGAGATAGCGTGGTTGGACCCGGACGAATACCACGTTGGGAACTATCAAGACTAATGCTGACATCGTTAGAACCAACATTTGTCACAGTGCCCCTGAAAATTTTCTCACTGACCGTCTGGACTTCAATCGGCTGATTTACCTTATAGGGTTTGGTATTATCAACTTGCGCAGTGACGGTCGCTGAAGGCTCGTTTATAAGAGCATCAATCGGTAGCATCAAGACGCCCTTTTCTTCATAGGTAATGATGTCGACATCTGCGCTCATGCCGGGACGAAGTTCCTCTGGAGAACCATTGACTTCTACCATCACTTCAAATGAGATAATGTTATCCTGTTCCGCGCCGCTGGGTGAAATTTCATAGACATTTCCATCGTATGCTTTTGTTTGGTAGGCATCTACCTTGATTTCTGCGCGTTGATGAAGACGAAGGCGTTCCATATCAACTTCGTTGATGAAGGTTTTGACGACCATTTTGGAAGGATCAACAATCGTCATAATGGGTGGACTTTGCGAGAAGGCTGAACGTCCAGAAGTTACAATTTCACCCTCTTCGAGTTCAAGGAGTGTGACAAGCCCAGCCATCGGTGCCCGAATTGTCGTCCAATCAAGCCGTTCTTCTTCATTTTTTAGATTACTTTCCCTCCGAAGTTTATTTGCTTCAGCACTCACTCTGGATTGCTGCGTCAACAATTTCTCATTATCGAAAGTCTCCACCAATTCCTGTAATCGAGTTCTGGAATTCTCGACGCGGAGTTGTGCTTCTTCCTCTGCTTCCTGTCGCATGTTTTTGAGGTTTTGAAGATTCCGTTCCTCCTGTGCCAATATTGCCTCGCGTGTTTCGACAGCAGTCTCGCGTGTTAGTATTGTTCGCTCTTGCGATGTGATCGCTTGTTTCTGTGATTCCACCCGTGTTATGGCATTTTCGTGTTGGACTTCTGAATTAGCGTGCTGCGCTTGTGCGTCTTCCAATGCCTTTTTGGAAACCAATCCTTTTTCAAAAAGCTCCGTGTTGCGATCGAGTTCTGACTTGGCATTATCCAAGGAAACCTTGGCAGATCTGAGCGATGCTTCATTTTCAGATAACGTAATTTTTGCTTGTTCAAGCGCGATGTTGGCTTGATCCAAGGCGATTCTATCCTGAGCGAGCGAGTTCTTGGTGGTCAGGACATCTGTTTCTGCCTGACTGATCTGTGTTATAGTTGTGGCTTTGGTGGTCTCAAAGTTTGCTTCAGCGATTTTCAAATCCGCGTCAGCCTGCGTGAGTTGGCTGTCAAGCCGTTCATTTTTGAGTTCTATGTTTAATTCTGCTTGCCTAACTTGTGCTTGGGCAGCTGCTACATCTGCTTGTGCCTGTTTTTTTCCTTCTTGATAGAGTTCTGGATCGAGTTCGAGCAATACTTGGTCTTTTTCGACCCTATCGCCGTTTTTAACATGGAGATTAATAATCTCGCCTTCAACGTTGGATTTTATCTCTACGTCAATAAGCGGTTCCAAGTTGCCGGTTGCACTAATACGCATTTGGAAATCGCCGCGTTCAACGACCTCAATTCTCTTATCCAGAGATGGATCTGCGCCGTTTTTCCCGCGCCCCAGTACGACCCAACCAATGGCAACGACGAGAACCAAAACAACGGCGGCAGCGATAATCACTTTCTTCAAGGGTAATCCCTCCTGTAGTAGTTGTGGGTTGTCGGTGCGGTTTTTCTACGAAAAACCTTTCGGTTGTCGGTTAAGAGAGCATCGTCTATCAACACTCTCTTGTAACCGATAACTGATAACCGAAAGCAGACGAAGTCTGCGAACCGAGAACCATCGTCAAATAGACTAATCGGAACGGAGTGCTTCAACGGGTGTAAGTTTGGCAGCTTTGTTTGCCGGATAAAGCCCGAAGAAAACACCAATAGCCACAGAAACGATCAAGGCAATAATCATCGTTCCGAATGAAATCACAGAGGGCCAATTGCTTCCTTCCCAGACGAACCTGGAAATAAGAGCGGCTGTCCCCTGCCCCATGAATACACCCGCAATAGCACCGATAATACCACCGCCAAGGGTCAGCACGGATGCTTCAACCAGAAACTGTGCCAGAATATCGTTACGGGTTGCGCCGAGTGCTTTACGGAGTCCGATTTCCTTCGTCCTGTCGGTTACAGAGACAAGCATGATGTTCATCACACCGATACCCGCCACCATAAGCGCGATGCTGGCGATACCGCCCATCAGGGCTTTCATGACTAAACCCACTTTTCTGGCAGTTGCCAACTCCTCTGTAGCTGTCCAATAGTTATATTCTTCACCTGTGTTGTTATGTTGTCTTCCCAAGATTCGTTTGGCATCGGCTATAGCGATCGGAATCGTATCCACGTCGACTGCTTCTACACGGAGGCGTTCAACATCGTCCCTGCCTTTAAAACGTTGTTGCAGCGTTGTTATCGGGATAATGAACCGATCATCCCAACCAGAGGTGTCCATTGCATCCCCTTTTTCTTCCATGACACCGA
The DNA here is from genome assembly GCA_021295715.1 of Candidatus Poribacteria bacterium. Classification (NCBI taxonomy): domain Bacteria; phylum Candidatus Poribacteria; species Candidatus Poribacteria bacterium. The sequence goes on from JAGWBV010000008.1 coordinate 25,851, forward strand.
TGACCTTCAGGCGTACCTCATAAAGTCCGCTTCTACCTCTCCATCGGAATGATTGACGCGAGGCTTTAATCTCTTTTCCAACGGGATCTTCGTCGAGAAATACCTCTTCGGCGACCTTGGAACCGATAACAGCGACGCTACTCGCCGCTTCTACTTCTTCCACTGAAAAAAACCGACCGCTTGACGGGTACCAGTTGTGCGAACGATCATATCCCGCAGTTGAAGCAACGATACGAGATTCTTTTGTCCGTCCTTTATAATTCACCGTCCAACCGGGCATATCATCTTCAGCGACGACATTGACGATTCCTCTGGCTCTCTCAAGGATTGCAAACGCATCTTCGGTTTCCAGATCTTCGGCGCGATTCCTCTGCCATCGGCTTTTCCCACGCACAGCCGAGCCAGCGGCGCGGCTCAAGGTTCCGGACTGTTTGTCCCAGTCGTCTTTATAGATTTCGATCATTTTCGTGCCGCCAGTCCTTTCAATTTCTCGCAAGACCATGGCACTCGATCCGTCGCCGACGGATACCATACTGACAACAGAACCGACACCGACGATAATCCCTAAAATCGTTAGTGCAGAGCGGAGCGGGTTCCGCCGTAGACTGGAAATGCCTAAAATAATACACTCCATTAAATTCATGCGATTTACCTCCTAATCAGCCCTAAGTGCATCAATTGGTGAGAGCGCAGAAGCTTTTATGGCTGGGTACAGCCCAAAAGAGATGCCAATTATCGCTGAAAATGATACTGAAATCAATATCCATTCCGTGGAGATAACCGAGGGCCATTCGGGAACGATCTTGACGATGTTGACGGCGAGCATTGCCATCCCTTCGCCAGCGAACAAACCCAATACAACACCCAAGGCACCGCCTACACTACACATTGCAACGGCTTCTATCAAAAACTGTGTCAGAATATCCATACGTTTCGCACCGATCGCCTTTCGTAAACCGATCTCGCGAGTGCGTTCTGTGACAGCGACGAGCATCATGTTCATAATCCCAATACCACCCACAAGGAGCGAAAACCCAGCGATACTTCCTAAGGCGATTTTTATGACTTTGCTGATTTTGTCTAACTGTGCCATACCCTCCCGCATATCCCAAATTGAGAAGAAATCGTCTTGACCGTTATGCGTCTTTCGGAGGACAGTTTTCACCTCTTCAATTGCTTGCGGGATCTCTTCAACGGTATTCGCGTGAACGGAGAGCATCACAATTCTATCATTACCCGTGAAACGCTCTTGTGCTGTGGTCAGTGGAATGAACATCATATCATCCAAGTTCCAGCCGAATCTCAGGCTGCGTCCTCGGGTTTCCATTGTCCCGACAACAACGAAACGTTCGGTTATCCGCTTCTGGTCTTTCCTACCATACCGATCAAAACGCCCACCGGGACCTTTGCCGATTTTAATCTCTTTTCCTACAGGAGACGCATTCCCGAATAGGGCGGCGGTCACTTCAGAACCAAGCACACAAACTTTCGCCTCATTATCAATATCTTCGTTTGTAATAAAGCGGCCCTGCTGGATGTTCCAATCCATTGCTTCCGAAAACGACGCATTTACGCCGTTATAGCCTGTCCGGTGTTCTGCTCCACCCGCGGCTTGAACAAGCACACCGCGCCATTCTGGAATTCGCGGCACGACTAACTTTACAGACGGACACTCTGCTTCAATCGCCAACACATCTTCGTACTCGAAATACTCGTTGCTCCGATTCGGCACCCAACGATTGTTGACCCGCTTATGGCTACTTCGGTACATCGTGAATTGGTTCACGCCACCGAGTTTCTGCGCGTCTTGCAGGACAATCATCTTCGCGCCATCGCCGATGGCTATCATTGCAAGTACCGAGGCAACCCCAATAATAATACCGAGCATCGTCAACAAAGAGCGCAGTTTATTGCTACGAATTGCGGAAACACCAACAGATACCCCTTCAATTATGCGCATTTCATGCCTCCAAATTATTAAAGTATTCCTATCCTTATTACATTAGACAAAGAAAAGGGGAATAAAGTTCGATTTTTTTCGCAGCAATTTTTTTACAAGACAATTTCCAAATCGGTGTGCTTCATTCGATTAAATCAACTACCTTATTAGACGCAGTTAAGCGAAATAGGTTTATTGTTTATTGGTTATAGATTTTGGGATTAGCAGATAATTGGATCGAAAGAAGACAGGCGCGCGTGGGAAGCACGCCTACGGGAATAGATGTCGATTAGAGAGTCCTGCTTTTAATCTTTGCGGAGTGCTTCAACTGGCGGGAGACTGGAAGCTTTGATTGCTGGATACATGCCAAAGAATATGCCAACCGCCGCGGAGAATGACACCGAAATCACGACCCACTGCATAGAGACGACCGAGGGCCATTCGGGAACAATTTTAGCGATTTTAACAGCGATCATTGCCATCCCTTCGCCAGCAAAAATGCCCAAGCCGATACCGATTGCTCCAGCGACAGCACACATTATCACTGCCTCTATGAGAAACTGAGCCAGAATATCCAAAGGTTTGGCACCGAGTGCCTTCCGGAGTCCGATTTCTCGGGTCCGCTCAGTAACAGCGACCAACATCATATTCATAATGCCGATACCCCCAACGAGTAGTGAGAACCCAGCGATACTCCCTAAGGCAATTTTAATCATCTTACTGATCTTCTGTAACTGCTCCATGCCTGCACGCATCTCCCGAATTCGGACAAAGTCATCTTGGTTATTATGCCGCTTTCTGATGACGGTTCTCACCTCTTCAATGGCTTTTGGGACAGCGTCAACAGTATTCGCGAAAACCATAATATTTCCTACCTCATCGTCACCTGTCAAACGCTCTTGGACAGTTGATACAGGGATAAAGGCGAGGTTGTCGTAACTCCATCCAAACTGGAAACTTGTCCCTCTCGGAACGAGCGTGCCAACAACCGTGAGACGTTCAGTGGACCGCCTTCTCGTTCTCCTTCCCCATTGATCTCGGTAACTAACCCTTCTTGCGATTTTGACCTCTTGACCTAAAGGGGATGTATTACCAAATAACTCGGTTGCGAGTTCATCTCCGAGCACACAAATTTTTGTTGCGTTTTGGACATCTTCGTCTGTGATGAAGCGTCCCTCTTTAATGTCCCAATCCATTGCGGTTGTATAGTTAGCGTCTACGCCGTTGTAGCCGGCACGCGTTTCTGTGCCGCCCGGCCCCTGAAACAGGACACCGCGCCAATCCGCAAGTCTCGACGTGACTGAACTCACAGATGGACATTCTGCTTCGATCGCCAATACGTCTTCATATTCCATGTATTCATTGCTACGGATGCGGACCCACCTATTATTTTCTCGTTTGTATGAGGTCTGGTATAGCGTAATTCGGGTTGCCCCACCCATTTTTTTTGCATCTTCTATCACAATTTGCTTAGCACCATCACCGATAGCAATCATAGCCAGCACGGCTGCGATACCGATGATAATACCAAGCATTGTCAGCAGCGAGCGCATCTTATTTGAACGAATCGCGGAGATCCCAATGGATATTCCTTCAATGAAGCGCATGTTTCCTCCTGAACTTTTTTGTGTGTTTGTTGTCAAAATAAAGTGTCTATTGGAAGTGTTTGACATAATTATCGTAAATAGGTTTATACAAGTTTCATGTAAAAAGATTTTAATCAGTTATTTTGGGTGAAGTAACAATTTAGCCTTTTTGTTAATTTTTGGATTGACGAAGGAAAATACCACATGCTTATCTAAATTTATCTCACACGACTCCGTGCTTCAGCGAGAGGCGTATATCAAGACAAAATGGGTTGTCAAAAAAGACAAGAATTTTTCATTATAATTTGACAAACGCGAGAGGATAGTGTATAATTTAAACAACACCGAGAAGAAATATAGGTGTGATTCCAAGTATATTGTACGCATAGTTGCTAACAGCATTTTTGTTGTTGGCAAGTTTGTATTACAGGGAATTTCGGGGCGTAGCGCAGCCCGGCTAGCGCGTCTGCTTTGGGAGCAGAAGGTCGGAGGTTCGAATCCTCTCGCCCCCCTATAGCTCAATTGGATAGAGCAACGGACTTCTAATCCGTAGGTTGCAGGTTCGACTCCTGCTAGGCGTGCTTTTCAGACGGCTCGATACGGAAGCACGCCATCACAATGATCGTGATCGTGTGACTTCCGAGAAGAATCGAAGCGTGGTGGATGTAGCTCAGGGGTAGAGCACTTGACTGTGGATCAAGTGGGCGTGGGTTCAAATCCCATCATCCACCTTTAATACATAATATGCGTCCGTAGTTCAATGGATAGAGCAATAGTCTTCGGAACTATAAGTTGGGGGTTCGAATCCCTCCGGACGCGGATATTTTTTGGATGCGGGGTGTTCGCTTTGAAAGCGCGCCCAAACAATTAGCGAGTGGTACTTACAGCGTCTATGGTAATAGAGCCATGCTTCAGAGCGAAAACAGACGCGCCGTTAGCTCAATTGGCAGAGCATCTGACTCTTAATCAGGCGGTTGAAGGTTCGATTCCTTCACGGCGCATCGAAAGACTGTCATAAGCGTGTTCGGGCGGGTGCTGGAATTGGTAGACAGGATAGACTTAGGATCTATTGGGGTTACGCCTCGTGAGGGTTCAAGTCCCGAGTTTTGACTTAAAGTATTCGGGCTTTGAACGCCTGGCGTGAGGATAGAAAATTTGAAAGTTCAAATTGAAAGGTTAGACACCACGAGAATCCGTTTGGACATAGAGATTCCTGCTGAAGATGTCAATGCAGCATTGGCGGAAACTTGTGAGTCGTTACGTACCCAAGTCTCTATTCCGGGTTTCCGGAAAGGTCGTGTCCCGATAGCAATCCTCAAATCACGATTCCCTGAACACGTCAACAGCGAAGCTGTTCGATATCTTGTCGCTCCTGCCTACGAAGATGCAATCTATAACGAACGGCTCAATCCACTCACACAACCCACCTTCGCGCCGCCGCTTACTGAATTACAAGTCAAAGAAAACGAGCCTTTCACGTTCTCAGCCACCGTAGACATTCGCCCCAATATCAGCCTTCCGAGTTATGATGAACTCGTAACCGATAAAAATCCAGTTAACGTGCCCCGTGAAGATGTTGATACTTATATTACGCGGTTGCAAGCGCAATCTGCAACTTATGAACCGCTCGATGTTGAACGTCCGGTCCAAGAGAATGACTGCGTTCGGATAGATTGGGAATGCTCACTCGACGGAAATCGAATTGATGCCGAGTCACGACAAGATGTTGATATAGAACTCGGCGTTGGGGCTATACACGAAAAACTTGAGCAGGCGTTACTCGAAATGGAGATCGGGGATACAAATAATGTGGATATTGAATTTCCACAAGACCATAGTGTCGCTGAACTGGCAGGCAAATCTGCTCAATACGAAATAACGCTGCACGCTATCACAGAAAAACAACTCCCGCCCTTAGATGACGAGTTTGCCAAAGACCTTGGGTATGAAACCTATTCTCAACTTTATGGGTTGATATGGAACAATCTTGTTGAGGAAGAGACGAGTCTACATGTTGATAAACAGAAGGGAGAATTGCTGGAGCAACTCATCGAAAAAACCGATATTACCATCCCAGATCCCTTAGTCGATCAATATGTCCAACAAACACTTCAGAACGTCAAACAACAACTGGCAAATGAGCACAGAAGTCCTGAAGATGCTGGGATTAACATGGATACCCTGCCCGATGAGTTACGTCGAGATGTTATTCAACAAACAAAACAGTCATGGATTTTCGAGATAATCGCTGAGAAGGAAGGCATTTTCGTATCCGATGACGAATTAGAACATGAGATTCGACGCGCTGCAGAACAACAAAATCGAGACGCTCAAAAATACGCTTCTCTGCTAAAGTCCAGCAATCGATTAGAGGATTTTCGGGGACAATTACAACACGAAAAAATTTATCAATTCCTGATTAATCGCGCATCTGCCAAGCAATCGCTCATAATTACCTGAAGAATAGCAGTCAGCCATCAGCCAGAAGCAGGTATTCTTAAACGAAAACCTCTCCTACTGACTGCTGAAAGGATTTTTGAAAAAAATCCGACCTGACGGCTGATGGCTATTAAAAAATATGAACCTTGTACCTATCGTCGTTGAACAAACCAGCCGAGGCGAACGCTCATACGATATTTATTCTCGTCTACTTGAAGACCGAATTATCATGATCGGGACACCGATTGATGATGATGTCATCGCGAACATTGTAACAGCACAGATGCTTTTCCTTGAGGGGAAGGACCCGGATGCAGACATAGTGCTCTATATTAACACACCCGGTGGTTCCGTTTCTGCCGGTTTGGCAATCTATGACACGATGCAGTATATCAAAGCCGATGTCCAGACATGGTGTTTAGGTAGAGCTTATAGTATGGGAGCTATTCTTCTCGCTGCGGGAGCACCCGGGAAGCGTTACGCGCTTCCACATGCAAAAGCACTCATTCACCAACCGATGGCAAGTGGCATCGGGGGTCAAGCCTCTGATATTAGCATCCATGCAAAAGAAATTCTGCAGGAACGCGACCGACTTTATTCTATTTTAGCAGCGCATACGGGTCAAGATATTGAGAAGATCGCGACTGATGCCGACCGTGACTATTACATGACTGCTGAACAGGCACTTAAATACGGTCTCGTTGACCAAGTCGTCTTCCAACGTGCCATACAGCAAGACGGCAATCAGCAATCGGCAATCAGCAATCGGTAAAGAGATTTTCTGGTGGAAGTACGTCCTCTTCACTAACGACTGAAAGGATTTTTTGAAAAAAATCCGCCCTGACTGCGACGCAAGACGCGTGTGCGCTTGCGGGACAATGCTATAAAAAAGGAGAGAACTTCTATGTCCGAATCCATCCATCGTGATTTGTTCTGTTCATTCTGCCAACAGGAGAGTACGCAAGTCCGCCGACTCCTTCAGGGCAGAGAAGCAAATATTTGCGTTGAATGTATTGTCCGATTGTCAGCGTCCACTGTAGATAGTGCTTCCTGTTCATTTTGTAGACGCGATAACACCCAGATCGAAAGACTTTTTAACGGACTTGATGCAAATATCTGTGAGAAATGTCTTGCCGAGTGTATCGTTGTTTGTAATGACATTCTCACGCGTGAACCCGATGGGAGTCTCGACTTTTCTATAGAGGACTTTAAAAGCGGTGATTCGAGCGAACAGGAGGGATCTGGCAGTGGTCCTGAGCGTAGAGCTTCACGGGTTCGTGGAAGTAGTGCCCACGAGCAAATGGAAACTGATCCTGCAAACACAACACACTCTCGAACAGAAAATGAACAAGACCCATTTGCAGCACCGCCTTCACCCGAAAAAATTAAAGCAAAGCTTGATGAATATGTAGTCGGTCAGGAAGATGCGAAAAAGACGTTATCTGTTGCTGTTTACACACATTATAAACGCTTACACCATGGCAATACAACTGATGAGGTTGAATTAGACAAGAGCAACATTTTACTCATTGGTCCAACCGGCACGGGAAAAACGCTCCTCGCGCAAACCCTCGCTAAGGTGTTAGACGTGCCATTCGCTATTACCGATGCAACGACGTTGACGGAAGCAGGGTACGTGGGTGAAGATGTCGAAAATATCATCTTGAAGTTGGTCCAAGCCGCAGATGGTGATGTCGCCCGTGCAGAAACAGGCATCATTTATATTGATGAAATTGATAAGATCACACGTAAATCTGAAAACCCATCAATTACTCGTGATGTTTCCGGTGAAGGTGTTCAGCAGGCATTGCTTAAGATTCTTGAAGGAACAATGGCGAATGTTCCACCGCGCGGCGGCAGGAAGCACCCGCATCAAGAGATGATCGAGGTGAACACCAAAAAGGTGTTGTTCATTTGTGGTGGGACCTTTATTGGGTTGGAAAAGGGCATTAATGATAGACTTGGAAAACAGAGTATTGGCTTTGGTTCGCCTATTCAACCTAAGCGTGAAACAAAAATTCATGAAATTCTCGCACAGGTAACACCAAAGGATCTCATTAAATACGGTTTTATACCAGAATTAATTGGGCGCCTACCGGTTGTCACAACGCTTCATGAACTGGATGCCCCAGCACTCGTTCGCATTCTCACTGAACCCAAGAACGCTTTGATTAGGCAATATCAGCATCTCTTGGCTTATGAAGGCGTGCAATTCCACGTGTCTGATGAGGCGTTAACCGCCATTGCAGATGAGGTAATTGAACGTGAAACTGGGGCGCGTGGGTTAAGGGCTGTTTTTGAAAGAATTATGCTTGATACGCTTTATCGTCTTCCTTCGCTTGACGATGTTGAAGCGTGCCATGTTAGCGAAGATACCGTGCGTAAGAATGAACTGCCAGAACTCGCTTACAGGAAATCCGAAGCACTTAAAACCGCTTAATAGTTTTTAATTATTCCTTGCGGAGGGATGAGGTGGGTTTGGGAGTTCACGGTCTCTTCCGTATATCTAAAGTCCTAACGCACGTCGCTACACCACAAGGTAAAATTAAAAAAGGAAAAAAATATGAATTCGACAGCAACGAAAGAATACGAAACGGTAAGTTTACCCGTTATCTATTTGCCCCCGGATTTCGATGCGATTTTGATTTTTCCGAGGACAAGATCTCTTTTAAATGTTGCCCGCCAAAGGGGAGTCCAGGCAACCCATACTGCCCTCAGCGCAAATAGGCGTATACTCCTTCTCTACCAAAAAGTGGAACTGGAAGAAGGGGAAGAGGTGACTCCGGAACACCTCCACACCGTTGGTGCTGTCGCAAATATCATTGAGTCTTATGAACCCGGCGACGGCACCATCCGAATCGCTATTGCCGCAGAACATCGCGCAATAGTTCTCCGTTTTACAGAGACTGATGACTTTTTGAGTGCGGACGTGCAAATCGTCCATGAGGAGATAGGCTTAGCGAGCACCTCCGAGGCTCTCATGAAGGAAGCCAGAAAACTTTTCAATGAGTATGCAAAGACGCGACAGCAGGAACAGAGTAGGGGTTCACAACCTCAAGGTTTAAGCTCTGATGAAGTCAAACGCTCCATTAAGGAGCAAGAAGAACCTGGGCATCTCGCAGATACTATCGCAGGAATTCTCAATCTCACGCCATCGGAACGCCAAGCTGTTATGGACGAACTGAATCCTATTAAGCGTCTACAACTCATCATCCAGTTTTTGAACCAAGCACTGGAACGGAATGAACTCCGTGATGACATTCATAATCAGGTTCGCGAATCCGTCCAGAAGACGCATCGTGAATTCTACCTTCAGGAACAGATGAAGGTTATCCAGAAAGAACTGGGTAGGGATGATATTGCTGAAGTTGATGAGCTCCGAGAACAGGTGAAAAACGCTGGCTTGTCTGAAGAAGCGGAAGAAAAGGCTCTTAAAGAGCTCGATCGGCTGGCACAGATACCCCCGCAGTCTGCTGAATCTGGCGTTATCCGCACTTATGTTGATTGGATACTTGCGCTACCGTGGAAAGAGAAAACAGAGGATCAGCTTGAACTCCCCGAAGCACAGCGGATACTTGATGAGGACCACTACGGGTTAGAGAAACCAAAAGAAAACGTGTTGGAATACCTTGCTGTTTTACAACTCGTCAAACACCTCAAAGGACCTATTATCTGTCTTGTTGGTCCTCCCGGGGTTGGAAAAACCTCACTCGGCAAATCAATTGCCCGCGCCACAGGTAGAAAGTTTGTCAGAATGTCTCTCGGTGGTGTTCGAGACGAAGCTGAGATTCGCGGACACAGACGCACTTATATCGGTGCAATCCCTGGACGTATCATCCAAGGACTCCGCGATGTCAAGTCGAAAAATCCACTGTTCTTGCTTGATGAGATTGATAAACTCAGCTCGGATTTCCGGGGCGATCCTGCATCTGCTCTCCTGGAAGTGCTTGATCCCGAACAAAACTCCACTTTCCGAGATCATTACATGGATATCGCATTCGACCTCTCGGATGTTATGTTTATCACGACTGCCAACACCCGTGTTACGATACCGCCTGCACTCCAGGACCGGATGGAAATCATTGAGTTGCCGGGTTATACAGATTTTGAGAAGCATAACATCACTACCTTTACACCGAATGGTCTTATCCCTAAGCAACTCGAACGTCATGGGCTTTCAGATAACAATGTCGCTTTCACCGACGAAGCCATCTTTGAGATGATTCACAAGTACACGCGTGAGGCTGGGGTGCGAAACCTTGAACGCACAATCACGACTGTCATGCGAAAGGTTGCGAGGGAGATCGTCACGGAAGATACGCCAGATCTCAAGGTTGAAGTGACACCTGCGAACTTAAGCGACTATCTCGGACCTGCGAAATGGACGCGCACGAAAGCTGAAGAACGTAATGAAGTCGGTGTTGCGACAGGCATGGTATGGACCCAAATCGGCGGTGATATTGTTTCTGTTGAAGCAACAACGATGCAGGGAGAAGGCAAACTGAATATGACAGGTCAACTTCAGGAAGTGATGCGTGAGTCTGTTCAGACTGCTGTCGCTTACATCCGCTCCCGCGCCGAATCTTTCGGACTCTCCGACAATCGGTTTGATCAACAGGACATCCATATTCACATTCCGGAAGGCGCAGTGCCAAAGGATGGTCCGTCCGCTGGTATCACCCTCGCCACAGCGATTCTCTCAGCGCTCACAGGAAAGTCTGTTCGCAAAGATGTTGCCATGACCGGAGAGATTACGCTCCGCGGAAGAGTTCTGCCGATTGGTGGCTTAAAAGAAAAAGCACTCGCTGCCTATCGAAACGGTATTTTCGACATCATTATTCCTGAGGACAACGAGAAAGATGAGACTGACATCCCGACCGAAATTCGGGAAGGCATCCGTTTTCACAAAGTCAACGATATGACACAGGTGCTGGAACAGGCACTCACAGATCCCATCGTGGAACCCGAAGTTCCTGTAGAAGTGCCGGTTGTCTCCCAACCACCAGTGTAAGAATAGTTATCAGTTATCGGTTAAAGAGATGCTTGTGGCGGTTACCTGATGTGCCACTGCCACAACCCCTTAACCGACAACCGACAACCGACAACTATTAAAAAATGCGCTTAGACAAATTCCTGCAGGTCAGTCGTCTCGTGAAACGACGTACAATCGCCAACACTCTCTGCAGCAAAGGTGCGGTCAGCGTCAATGGACACGCTGCGAAAGCGGGAAAAATGCTCGCTGTTGGTGATGTTATCTGCTTACCTCATCCATCCGGCGATGAAGAGGCACCTGAACCTGAATACGAGGTGCTTGAACTGCCCGCTGGAAACGTTTCGCGTGCCCGTGCCACAACGCTCTATCGTCAACTAAACTCGTAGTCTCTATCTCCTGATCAAGCAAGGCACATCAGCCTATGAGTTTGTCATTTGAGAAAACCGCAGTCGCTACGAAGCCGAAGTCCCACGCTTTAGCGTGTGGGCACTATCACATCCAGCACATCAAGAACCGCAGTGGAACTGCGTCCAAGGGACCATGATTAAAAAACCGAAGGTTGGACTCACAATAGGGGATGCGGCTGGCATCGGTCCCGAAATCGTTGTCAAGGCACTTACCCATAAGAGTGTATATTCGTTATGCCAACCGATCGTTATTGGTAGTTCCGCTATCCTTCAGGACGCGTGTTCCCGCTTCGCATCTTCCAGCAGACCTCCACTCAACCTCAATATAATCAAAACCCCGATGCAGGCAATTGCAAAGCATGGAACGATTGATGTCCTTGATGTGTCTTTAATATCCCCTCAGGACATTTCTGTGGGTACTATAGATGCGCGAGCGGGTGCTGCTGCTGTGGAAGCCATTGAAACAGGGACGCATCTTACGATGCATCGCGAACTGGATGCCCTCACAACTGCCCCGATCTGCAAAGCCGCTATACACCGCGCAGGGTTTTCCTATCCAGGACATACGGAAATGCTTGCTGCCTTTACGAACACACCACAGGTAGTAATGATGCTCTGTACACCCGAAGCATTGGATAACCACCAGCCGTCAGCGACCAACAGTGAAAAAAATAGCCGTCAGCCATCAGGTGTCAGCCGTCAGCAAGATACCGTCGACTCTGTTTCTTCTGTTGCTGATAGCCGACGGTTTCCGACGGTTTCCGACAGCCAGTACGCTGATGGTTTCCCAGAGTCTCAGAGGTCACGCGATCACGATCATCGTGATGGCGTGCCTCTGCGGAGAGTTATTCCAGCGGTTTCCTTCGTTACGAATCACGTTGCATTAGCTGATGTATCAAAACATCTCTCTGTCGAAAGGATTGTTGAGGTTATACGTATCACTCGACAGGCACTGATCCGTTGTGGTATCTCCGAACCGAGACTTGCCATTGCGGGGTTAAACCCTCACGCAGGTGAGGACGGCGTGTTCGGAAAAGAGGAGGAGTTCCTTATCCGTCCAGCCATCGCGCAGGCACAAACACACCTCGGCACAATCGATGGACCGCTTCCCGCGGACGCACTTTTTGTCAAGGCAAGTCAAGGCGAATGGCACGCCGTTATCGTGATGTATCACGATCAGGGCAATATTCCGATAAAACTTCTTGGATTTGGTAAACTTGTGAATGTCACTTTAGGCTTACCGATTGTCCGGACGAGCGTGGACCACGGAACGGCATTTGACATAGCTGGCAAAGGTATCGCTAACGAAATGAGTTTGGTGGGCGCATTAAGTTGTGCTGCGCGACTCGCGCGGACTTTTTAATTTACCTTGCGGAGGAATAATATGGACTTGACTTTGAAGTGCCTTTCTTATATCCGTCCTCCACTACGTTACAGACTACAATTCAGAAAATAATCAAAATCAGCCGCCTGCAACAACGGCGCATGAGGTAGGCACCCAAAATTCGTTGTTAAACCACCGCTTCATTTTCATTTAACGCCTTGCGAATAATCAAAAAATTAGAAAAATGAGAAAGATTCGTTTTTTTTTAGCCATAATTTTTATATGCTACACCGTTCTAACATTAATTTCCGTAGCACAGACCCCATCAACATTGGGGACATCCAGAGAAAATGTTCAAGCAAAAATCCCAAGCAAAAATCCTCTACAGATTCTCGCAACCACATCGGACACACTCACAGCCCGTTTCACACTACCCGAAATCCAAGTAAGGAATAGCCGTCAGCAAGAATGGCAGTCGGCAGTCGGCAGTCGGCAGTCAGCAAAGAGAGTTCCCTTAAACGATACCCTCTTTACCGATAGCCAAGAGGTTTTTTCGGAAGAAAAAACCGCCCCGACAGCCGATAGCCAATACATCGAAATCTATTTTGCGGGTGCGGATTGGACGCTTGATGTTGGGAAACCGCGTCTCCCTATCTACACACAACGCATCGGTATTCCCATCGTTGGGACACCTATTGTCACCGTCATTCAAGCACGTCCAGAGATAAGAAACGTTGAAAATATTCGTATCACGCCAGACGACCCAATTTTCCCTTCTCCAACGACACACTCCCGCCCCAATACTTCGCGGGCTCAAGGCTTTTATCCGACACAGTTGGTTGAGGCTATCCCCGTAGGTTTTGTGCGGGACCAGCGCATCGCGAGTCTGCAAATCAACCCGATACAATACAATCCGGCAACAAAGCAGTTGAAAATTTTCAAATCTGTGACATTCCGTATCGATTTCCCATCTTTTCGGGTAACGAGTGGGAACCTGGGCATGGGAACTTCTGCTGGTAAAACTGTTTCTGCTGCTCCGTCTACCTTTTCAAGGAAATCTCCGGCTTTTGAGAGTTTATTCCAAGGAACGCTGCGAAATTATGATCAGGCAAAACCGTGGCGCAGTCAGCGGCAGATGTCTTACGGAAATTACGCTCCTCGAGCACCCGCCCTAACAGTTTCCAATACGTTCCGATTTAAAATCCCCATTACCAGAACGGATCTCTATCGCATTACCTATAATAAGATTAGAGCAACAGGTATCGAGCCAGAAGATATTGACCTTGATACCGTTCGATTGGAAAGTAGCGGACAAAAACAGGGCATCTATGTTTTTGATGAAAACGGGAACAACACCTTCGACCAAGACGAGTGGATGGTCTTTTATGGGCGCGCATTGGCTGATAACAAATTTACCGACGAAAACGTTTACTGGCTTCGCTTCGCTTTACAAGGAGAGCCAAATACTGGCATTGAGGGGTCGCGCGTTGAGGAACGAGACGCAACGCCAGTGACACAAAACCTGATATCACCCACCGCTTTCTTAGCACGTGCTCGATTTGAAGAAAATGTGCATCATGATGTCTTGGCGGGTACCGAGATTAAGTCTGAACTTGCCGATCACTATTTCTGGGTTGCTTTCCGCGGTGGGAACATTGATACAAGTCGAAAGGATTTTCCCATAGAGGTGCCCATGGCTGTCCCACGGCTCGCGATCGACCGCTTAGCCACCTTGCGTCTCAAATTCCAAGGGGCTTCCCGCAGAGGGAACGCACTTCACCTTGCCCGAATTTCTTTCAACGGTCTTCAACTCGGTAGGATTGAGGAGTGGAAACGCCAAGGTTCGCAGATCGCGACCCGCAGCATTCCACATGCCCGCGTCCATAATAACCAAGTGAATTTCATGCGTATCGAGGCATTGGATAAGAATCACACCCCCGCTGGCTCCTACGACTTCTATCTCGACTGGTATGAATTTGACTATTGGCGAGGGTTTCAGGCAGAGGCTAACCGTCTTGAGTTCAATACCAATACTGAACCACGCAACCGTGGCAAAGTCCATTACAACGTCCGAAACATCTTTCAGGATACAATTGATGTGTATCAAATTGACGAGAATGGCATCGCCAGTAGACTCACTGGTGGTAAAGTTACGCGCATTGGTGCGAGCCATCAAATTCTCTTTGAGGATACTGTCAACCAACACAAGCGTTATTTCGTCATCAGCCGTTCTGGCTATCGAAGCATCAACGCGCTTGTCCGAACGCCGCCAACACCGTTACGCAATCCTTCCAACCAAGCAGACTATGTCGTCATTACGCATCCGAACTTCACCGAAAACATTCAACCCCTCGTCGAATTTCGCCGTTCACAGGGCTTGACGACTATGGTTGTTGATATTGGTGATATCTACGATGAATTCAGCGATGGTCTTTTTAACCCCTTTGCGATCCGTCGGTTCCTCCGATACGCCTATAACAGTTGGCAACAGCCTGCGCCCACTTATGTCCTCCTCGTTGGCGATGCCCACTATGATTACAAAAACACGACGGTTGAGCGTTATCGTCGCGATCCCAATTTTCGTGGCACCTATAATCTCTATCCGATCACTGTGCCTACATATCATGGATGGGCACCCGCAAGTGGGGAAACCGCTATGGACCAGCGCTTTGTTAACATCAGCGGCGAGGATGCACTTCCAGACATGCTTATCGGAAGACTCTCTGTTCAAACTCGCGATGAACTCGCGACCATGGTTGAAAAGATCATCAACTATGAGAAGAATCTTCAAACGGGGGTGTGGCAAGGGACATTGATTCAGGTCGCAGATGACCACACAGATAATCCATCCGATGGTGTCTTTGAGGCATCGCGTAATGAATTGATACAGGAAATTATACCCGTTGGATATGACACTCGCCAAATTTATCTTCGAAAGATTAGAAGCCCCGATCGCACACGCGCGCAAATTCGTGCTGCTATCAACAGAGGCGCGCTTGCCATTGAATATACTGGGCATGGAGGCATACAGACGTGGGCAGATGAGGCTATTTTTCATAGCGAAGATGTCGTTAGTCTGCGAAACCGATACCTCCCCTTTGTTATTACAACGACCTGTCTGAATGGACAGTTTGACAAACCGCAGCAGGTTGGGAACTTCTGCCTGAGCGAGCAATTTCTGTTGGGAAAATATGGTGCGATTGCGGCACTCTCGGCGACACGGTTAACCTACGGCACAGCAAATGCCGAATTCGACAAAGACCTCTTTGAATCCCTGTTCGGAGTAGGTCGTGCACCTAAACTTGTTATCAACGGTGATGGTGAACTTCCACCAACGATAGGGCATATTGTTGCCGATGCTAAAATTAGTTTTGTCAGTCGCATTCGGAATACACAATGGATCCCTGGGACGGAACAATACACACTTTTCGGAGACCCCGCGTCCCACCTCGCTCGTCCCGAACTTGATATAAAGGTTGATTTAGAACGCATCGCGCTCAACAAGACACACGAAATTGTCATCAAGGCGAACGAGGTAGGAACAATTGAAGATGTTTTTGATAAGGTGTCTGGAATTGCACTGCCAGGTGCTGAGCGTTTTACAATCGCATCCGATTTTAGTACGGAGTCGCTCACTGCCTTCGCAACCTTCGCG
Source organism: Candidatus Poribacteria bacterium (assembly GCA_021295715.1). Lineage (NCBI taxonomy): Bacteria > Candidatus Poribacteria > Candidatus Poribacteria bacterium. The sequence goes on from JAGWBV010000008.1 coordinate 42,194, forward strand.
AATCATTTTGACGATAATATCAATAATGACCTCGTGCAGCGGACGGGCGGCAGAGTCTGGAAGGGGGAATATGGGACGATTCGTCTTGACGTACCAAACAGCGCGCTACCGGGTGGCGGAGTTGCACGGGTCTTCGCTTATGATGAGACTCGCGCTGCTATCGGCGGAACTCGGTTTTGGATTGACACACCCGTTGTACACGACATCCGAGAAACCATTGATATTAAAGTTACAGACACGCTCAGTATTAGCGTCCTTGTTGTTGATGATAAGGGACCCGGCGGTATACGAAGTATAAAGGTTTTATGGGATGACACGGCTACCTTCAAAGACGAGACAATACAGATGGTCCCTGCGCGAGCCCCCCCTGGCGATGTCCCTCTCGGTGGACAATGGTATGAACTCGAAACAGCCATTCCGCTGCCACCGGGTGGACGGCAGGTCCGCTATCGACTCCTCATTACTGACAGCACAGGACATGAAATCGCTATCCCATCAAAAATAGAACGCAACATCGTCAGAGTGCCTGAGGGTCCCAACATCGCAATTGGTACGGATGAAACCGACAGGGCACCTATTCAATATACGTTTGATGAGGAAAAGAACAACTATCAACTCGTCGGAGAGATCATTAACATTGGTGGACGTCTCGTTCGATCCGATATTGAAGTGGTATTTGCTGAAGGTAACCCAGATGCAGAGGGGAATAGCATCATCGACGAAGATGCCGATATCATAGGGCGGGTGACCATTACACCGGACGATTGGACAGATGGCATACACGCGTTGCAACGCGTGACTGCAACTTTGGATCTTGACAAACCGCTCGCAACAGGCGTACACAAGATTTATGTTCTCGCGGATCCCGATGATCCGGAGATTGAGGACGAAATTCTCGGAAATATCCAAGAATCACGCCAGTTTGATAACAAAAAACACATCTCCTTTATCGTCAATGAGTTTAATTACAAACCGCAAGAGGAATTAACAGCGTTCAGCCTGGATAGAGTGTTTGACATCCACTTTCCTGCGAGCGCGCTCGATGCTGAACCGCAGAATAAGGCAGGTATCCCCCTCTCTGTTTCTTCACAGTCGCCGGCTGCTCCATCTCAACCGGATCTCCAGTTCGCTCCCATTCCTCGCGTCGCTGCACTTCGACGCGGACTCATTCGTCAGGGAACAGAGGTTGCGCAATATTACGAACCCGCTTTTCGCACAGGTGTAAAGGAGCTCAAGAAACCTGCCGAGGTCAAACTCCGCTTCGATGTAAGTGCTTTGGAAGATACTGTGCGGGAAGAGACATTGCTCCAACCCGACAATCCGGCATTTAAAACCGAATTAGAGGAACTTACAAAAGACTTAGCAATCTACGCATGGCAAGCAGATCCTTCGGCATGGCGACGCTTGTCATCACAGATTAATTACACCTCCGAAGGCGATTTTCTGCTCGAAAACTATGTCACTCCAACGCAAATGGAGAACGCAAGCGAACAGGAACTGGAAACTTCTGCTATCAGCATCAACCCGAATCTCACTCCTGCTGGAACTTGGATACTACTGTTTTTGGATTCCAATGAATACGAAGTGTTTCTCAAACGCAAGGGAGACCCACTCATCCAAAAACTTGATAAGCCCGGACAATTGGATAATCCGTTCAGGGAGGAAGGGTTCGGTTTGGAATTACGGATTCCAAGGAAAGAAAGCACACCGTTGGGAGTCAACTACACCTTTGAATTTGCGGATATTCTCGCTTTTAAAACCGATTATGATCCCGGAGGCGATGTTGTTCTCATCGAAACATGGAATGCCAATCTTGGCAATGGTAACGCCACGGTAAGCAGTCGACCTGGACCCAAAGGAGAATTTGCGATTGGCGATTGGTTTATCTTTTTTACCGATTCTGTCCGTTACGAACTCTATGATGCCTCTGCGGAACCTGTCCACCATCCAAACGGAGTCAAAGTCCGAGGTAAGGTGAATGAACCCCTTTATCTGAGCCATCTCGGATTGGATATCATCGTCACCGCAAGCTCTGAGAACTTTAATTTCGGTGATAAGGTGAAATTCAGTAGTGCCCGAACTGGAACGATAACGGCAGAGGTAAACAAGCTCACACAGTTCGCGCTTATGCGGAGCACCGATACCGAACCACCTACCTTCAGTATATGGGTGGACGGTATCCAACCGCAGACCGGCAGCGTGATTCCGCCACGCCCGAGTATCTCTATTGTGCTACAGGATGCCAACGGTATTGATACAGAATTCCTCACAATCGCCAGACAAAAGGACAGCGGTCCTCTTGAACCGATTACTGATTATGAGATCCGCACGCAGGGGGGTTTTCAAACGGTGCCGATTGACTATCAACCGATCCTCTTCCCGGGTGAGCACACCTTCAATATTACGGCACAGGATTTCAATGGGAACACCATCGGCGGCGACGAAGGGATTGTCACCTACAGATTTTTTGTCACTGAAGCCCCAGATCTTACGCCGCCCACTATTGACATTCGGGTTACTGCGCTCGGTACAGGTTCAACACGCGAACCCCTTGACGAACCTTTGATAGACGGCACAGTCCTTACAGAACAAGCTCGCTTCAAAATTACTCTAACCGATGATAGCGCGCTGGACGAAACCGCTTTTCATCTCAATTTCGGAAACGTGTATGAGACGCTTGAACCGTTGGACGTGAGCGATTACGCTGAAATCTTTGATCCCGCTGCTCCTACAAATGCCGCTATCACCTATGCTCCAGATCTTCCCAACGGTGAGTATCAGCTCCATATCACTGCTGCAGATACCAGTGAAAACACGGCGGAACTCGTTACGACTTTCACCTTAAATGAGGAAGTCACACTCAACGAGGTTTTTAATGTCCCGAATCCAACGGTTGATGGAAAGACCTTTTTCACCTATCACCTCGCACAGGCACCGGACTCTGTCACAATCAAAATTTACAGCGTTAACGGTAGACTGCTCCGGACGATTGTCGATGCCAGCGCGAATCGAGGGACCAATGAGACCCGTTGGGATGGGAGAGATGAAATCGGAATGCGGTGTGCCAATGGTGTATATCTGTATCGTGTCATCGCCCAGACAGGAGATGGAAACCGAATTGAACAGATCGGAAAACTCGCTATACTACGCTAAAAAGGCAAAAAGTGGAAGGTTGGAAAATTGGGGACCCCATCCTGCCATCCTTTCAACCAATTCGACGATAGGCATTTCTCTGAGGGCTAAAAGGATTTTTTGAAAAAAAATCCGACTGACCGCTGATGGTTATTGCAGTGGTGAGTAATCTGTCGGTTCAATGATCTTGGAACCCGCGACGTTTACCAAGGGACCGCCGACCTCCGTTAGGCGTTTCGCCTCTTGCCACGCGGGATCGGCAATGAATGCATCCCATGCACGTTGATAGTGTCCCAAATCTTCAAAAGCAAGCATATAGACAAGTTCCGTTGTCGTTGCCTCCCCAATAGCCGTTTCCCAAAATCCGATAACCTTCATTCCGTGCTTCTCGAATAGTGGAACAGTGATGTTTGCAAACCGGTCGTTCAGGTTTTTCATCTTTCCCGGTACAACCTGATAAGTGCGCAATTCATAAATCATATTTTTAATGTTCCTTGCGGTTCGTTCAAGCTGGTTTTACGAAGAACGTTCCTTTTCGTCTATCCAGCCCGGCCCGTTGGTTGGGCTTGCGTGCTTTTTCTAAAGAGTTCAAGATCCGTCTTTTTACTCTTTCTTTCTGAGTGAGATCCCCGCGTCTCAGTCTAATCTATCCATCACAAAATCCCGTATTTGTCATAAACCTCGCGCAGTGTCACGCCAGCACGGAGTTCATCACGAGTCCGATTTTCACCCACCACCTTTGCGAACGCAGCTTTAAGCACGTCTACCTCTACCGCTTGTGGGATAACAACAACACCGTCTGCATCACCGAATACAATATCGCCAGGATTAACCGTAACACCGCCACATTCAATCGGAACGTTATACGCGACGACATCGCCGCGTCCACTGGAATCAACAGGCGACACCCCTGTTGTAAACACCGGAAACCCCATTGCTAAAATCTGGCGAGCATCTCGGACAAACCCATCAATGATGGCACCTCTCGCGCCTCTTGCACGCGCCGCTGTTGAAAGGAGTTCTCCCCAAATACAGTTACGGGTGCTCTCGTTCGTAGAGCAGACGAATACATCGTCCTGTTTAAGGCTATCCACCGCTGCGATCTCCTGCTGATATGGCTTATCTGGAATATCGTAGACATCCACACACTGCACAGGCATCGCGCGACCGACGACAACTATCTCTGGATGAAGGGGACGGATAGTATGTCGCAGTGCCTGTTCGCGGTAACCGACTGCATCAAGTGCGTCCGAAATCACAGCAGCGTATAACTGCTCTTCCATCAAATCAAACAGTTCTGTGCCGTCCTGCCACTCAAAAGTTTTCATTTTCTAATAGTTGTCAGTCTTAACCATCAACTCGTGCTTTGCTGTCTTATATCAGAGTCGAGTTGATGGCTAAAGTTGTCAGTTGTCAGTTAAGAGAGGGTTTAGTTCAATCAGATTCCTCTTTAACCGATAACCGAAAACTGATAACTGATAACCGCTCCTCTAATAATTCTCGTAGCCTACCTCTTGAAGTCGCGCTGCTTTCTCTGCAACACCGTCACTCAATTTGTCTTTGTATGCTAACAATTTTGCTTCCAGTTCAGGAAAGACAGTCGCCAGAATTTGGACAGCGAAGAGTCCTGCGTTCCGAGCACCGCCAGATCCGATTGCCATCGTTCCGACCGGAATACCGGGAGGCATCTGAACTGTTGCATACAGCGCGTCAATGCCGTTGAGCGGTCCGCCGTCAATCGGGACCCCGAGGACCGGTAGTGTCGTATGTGCGGCGATGACCCCAGCGAGATGCGCTGCGCGTCCAGCACCTGCGATGATGACCTTTCCACCTTCTGCTTTAATTTTTTCTGTCCATGCGAGCGTTCGTTCCGGCGAACGGTGCGCAGAGGAGATCGTTATCTCGAATGGAACGTCGAATTCCTCTAAAACCTTTGCGGCTTCTGCCATTTTTTCTAAGTCGGAGTCGCTTCCCATGACGATACCGACAAGCGGAGTTTTCTGATCTTGAAGGGACATTTTTTAATTTTTCCTTGCGGTTCGTTTAGGACGGTTTCATGTTGGGCGTGCCTCTCCGCAGATTCGCCTGCACCGTTGTTGCAGGCTACGATTTATAGTATTACCAAGAACACAATCCTGCAAATCCTGTTTCAGACAACGCCTTCCTCGTATCCGTCTTGCCTATGGATAAATAATATGTGAATTTCTCTGAATAATAAGCGGTTCGGGTCCGCCTGCGGGGAATTGATTTGCCCACTCATTCGGATCATAATCACGGGTGACGAAACAGGCACGATGCACTGGGACAGCGTGCTTCAGTCCAATCCGTGTTGCCATTTTGACGCATCCATCGTAGAACGGAAATTCGCCTTCGGTCGGATGGTTTGTCAGAAACCCAACATCCGGTTTATATGCCGATACAGCTGAAATCAGCTCGTCGTGTTCAGCGAAATTGTTGATTGGATCGCCACTGAAATAGAGCGTTACGCCGTTGCTAACAATCACATAACCCAAGTGTGTGACATCGGGGGGTGCTATGTCAGCGGAGGCATCGCCTTCAGGGGGCTTGGCATAGACGGCATGGACGGTGAGGGTCTTCTTTAGCGTTGCTGATTCTCCAGCACTGATCTCCGTTATGTGCCCTACAGCAACATCTGTCTCTGCAGCGATTTGGCGTGCGCTCTCTTCGGGTCCAACAAACCGCGTCGCGTCCGAAGTCTCCCAAATCCGACGTATAGATTCTGGACAGGTATGATCGCCGTGGGCATGGGTCAGGAGAACGAAATCGGTTGGAAGCGCTGATTCGTCAAGCGGTGGTTCAGTGTGAATAAACCGGTCAGACGGACGTTCACGTGGAAAATAAGGGTCGATTTGGACAATAGTACCATCAAAACCCTTCAACGCAAAACTGCTCTGTTCAAACCAATGAACAGCTATAGAACCATCCGGCACCTTCAATTTAACAAGTGGATGCATATTAATTCCTTTTTTAATAGTTGTCAGTACGCCTGCGACGCAGGCTTTCAGTTATCAGTTTTCAGTTAAGAAAGGGTTTTGTTAAATCGGGATATTCTTTAACCGACAACTATAGTAAAATCGAAAAATATGTTTACAGTTCATCAGGGAACAAACACCCCACCCCCGCTGGCGAGGATACAATCCTCGCCCATCTTTGAGTGTATAAGTAATTACGGGTTCTACTATATTAAGCCGACTTTTTCTTATAATAAAGATAGGCACCGAACACCCCTCCGATTGATCCCAACACATCGGCAACCCAATCTGCAAGGGTAGCGAATCTTCCGGGAACAAAGGTCTGGTGCCATTCATCGCTTGCCCCGTAGAGGATAGAGAACACCGCCGCCACATACCACACCAATCGCGATGGCACTAAATCAGGTTTCGCCTTCACAAGTGCTCGTGCTACCAATCCGCCGAGGATGGCGTATTCGATGAAATGGTAGAGTTTGTCAATCGTCAACCACTCAAATTCTGGCATTGGGAGCGGCGGTTGCTCCAAAGACGAGATGACAAAAATGAGTGCCATGTACAGAAGCAGCGGGACCCAGTATTTCAAGATATTCATAGCAAGTTTCGGAAACCAGCAGGCTTCGTGGGAGTGAGCACTTATTTCAATGCGTTGAGGATCGCGTCTACGTCGTAGACACAGCCACCCCATGTGCCACCACCCACAGATTGCAACGCCGCCCAAAGCCGCGTATCATCTGGCAAAGCCTCATCTGGCGCGAGATCTGGACGCGGTGAGCGTGCTGCCAACACCTGTCCACCCGCTTCAACCCCGAAGCGTTCTCCGCCGTGCCCTACCAAATCAATACTCCCCACCAGTCGCCGGGTATCAATCTCAATCTGAATTATATCGCCATCAAGCACCTTCCCGATGGGACCCTCTGCAAGTGCCTCCGGTCCGACGTGCCCGATACACGCGCCCGTTGACACACCAGAGAACCGAGCGTCCGTAATCAAGGCGATGTTCTTGCCGAAGGAAAGGTGTTTCAATGCGGCTGTCAGTTGGTAAACTTCCTCCATTCCAGTGCCTTGCGGACCGCGACAGCACAGCACCATGATGTCACCCGGTTGGAGATCCCTTTCTCCCTGACCTTTAAGCGTCTGTATCGCGTCAGATTCACGGACAAAGACACGCGCCGGTCCCGTCATTCGATAGACTCCGTCAGCATCAACGACACTCGGATCAATGGCAGTACTTTTGATGACAGAGCCTTCTGGAGCAATGTTGCCGCGTGGGAACGTAACAGTGCTTGTCAGTCCCGCTTTCTTCGCGGCATCCGGACTCAGAATCACTTCATCGGGGGCAATGTTATCTTTGTCCTCCAGTGTTTGACGGACACGTGCTCGGCGTTCCGAGGCTGCCCACCAGTCAAGGTTGCTACCGAGGGTTTCACCTGTCGCTGTCATTACGTCTTCATTGAGGCATCCCAATTCGCGCAGATGGAGCATGACTTCAGGGACACCACCTGCAAGGAAGACTCTCACTGTGGGATGTCCAACAGGTCCATTTGGTAGGACATCAACGAGACGCGGGACATTCTGATTTACTTCAGTCCAGTCGTCCACTGTCGGGCGTTCAAGTCCAGCGGCGTGCGCAATCGCGGGAATATGCAGCAGGAGGTTCGTTGAACCGCCAAACGCTGCGTGCACGACCATGGCGTTTCGAATCGCCTCCGGTGTAACGATATCGTTCATCGTCAACCCTTTCGCGGCTAAATTCACCACAGCACGTGCGGAACGGAGTCCCATGTCCGACCAGATGTTCTGTCCGGAGGGTGCTAATGCTGTATGCGTCAGGCTCATTCCCAACGCTTCTCCGATAACTTGCGATGTCGCGGCAGTTCCCAAGAATTGACAACCTCCGCCAGGTGTCGCACAGGCACGGCACCCCATGTCTGCTGCATCTTGCAGGCTAATCTCACCATGTGCAAAACGAACACCGATCGTCTGAATCTTCCCCGCATCTTCGCCTGTGGTAGGTGGCAACGTCACGCCACCCGGAACGAGGACAGCCGGTAGTTCCCGCATTGAAGCGAGTGCCATCATCATCGCGGGTAAGCCTTTATCGCATGTGGCAACACCAACGACCCCCTTCCGCGTTGGCAAAGAGCGGATAAGGCGACGAAAAATTTGTGCGGCATCGTTGCGATAGGCGAGACTATCCATCATACCGACGGTGCCTTGTGTCCGTCCATCACACGGGTCGGAACAGTAGCCTGCAAACGGAATTGCAGCGAGTTCCTTAAGTTCGTGTGCGACTGCCTGCATCAGGAGTCCGACTTCCCAATGCCCGGTATGGTATCCGAGCGCGATTGGACTACCATCAGGAGCACGGATACCTCCCTGTGTGCTAAGGATCAGGAATTCCTCTCGCCTGAGTTCTGTAGGTGCCCAACCCATGGCAGCGTTGTGGGTCAAGCCAAATACATCTCCACTGGGTCGGTTAAGGAGCATTTCTGCCGTGAGGGGCAGACTGCCTTCGGGACCGGCGGCGTGTGTTTTAAGGTCATAGATGCCACTATCGCCGGTTTCTAAGATGTCACTGTAGTTAATCGGTTTTGCCATTTTTAAATTTCTCCTTGCGGGGGCACAACGGGAATTAAGACTTTACCGTGCATGCCTTAAATCTGAAGAAACACCTTATCAAACCCCTGCACCGTTGCAGGCTACGGTTTTGCTTCTTTTATCCGTATGCGACATGACCTTTTCTATTCAAACAGTTGCGCGACCGGACATGTAAATCCCTCGACGACATCCTCGCCTGTCAATGTATCTTCACTGGTCAGCAGCGTGAAATCTGTTTCAGAACGATAGACCATGACTGTCTTTGCAACCGGTTCAATAACCCAGACGAGACGTGTCCCCGCTTTCAGATACGCTAATGCCTTTTCAGTGACATCATACTGCTTATCTGTCGGTGAAACTATCTCAATAGCGAGGTCAGGAGCCACGGGGAATCCCTTTAATTTATCTTCTGATAACCGTTCTGTCGAGACAAACGCAATATCAGGTTTTACCACCCGATCCCCTAATTGAAATGTTGTTTCTGCAATATACAAACGTCCTAATTTATTTTTACGAACGTGTGATGCTAAAAGAAAATGGACGTTAGATCCTATTTCACCATGTACAATTGCCGCAGCTGCCATCGGCACTAATTCTCCTTTTATATACTCATACCCCTCAAAGTCGTTTTCAAGAAATTCCTCCAATGTCATTGTACGAGGCACTGGTATTTCTTGAATGGATTCAGGGTTCGTTTGCGAACTATGCATCGGTTTCCTCCGCTGTAAGAGCGATCTTCTGATCGCGATACCCTTATTTATTGTGTTCTTCGAGCAGTTTTATAACCTCGGCTCTGCCGGCTTTCACCTCTACCTCGTTCACCTCAAGTTTCAACATGGCGAGTATCCCCTTGGTTATCAGCCAGTTCAGTTTTGCTCCTTCAATTGCTGTGCCACCCATATTGCTTCGAAGCGTGGTATCCGCGCCCTTATCAAGTAGGAGTTTCACAGTCTCAGCCCGTCCGAGGAAAGCCGCTGCATGCAGTGCGGTTCCACCGTCCTGACTTCTTGCGTCAATGTCCGCACCATGTTGGAGGAGAAGTGCTACAACTTCCGTGTGTCCCATCAACGCGGCAGTCGCTAACAGTGTGCTACCGGATTGCGGGTCTTTGGTATTCGGATCTGCGCCATCTGTTAGTGCCTGTTTCATGGCAGCGACATCACCTGTGAAGGCTGCTGCTGACAAACGCTGTGACGAGGATGTGCGCGATGCTGCCCATAAATCTTCTGAATTATTCTCGGAGTTTGATGGGACTTCTGCCCCTATTTTCGCGTCAGCACTAAACATCTCCCGAATTTTGGCTTTTCCCGCCTCAACCTGTTCCTGTTCCAACTCTACCCCCATGAATCCTGCCAGCATCTTCGTCATTTCCCACGGCACCTGCAAGGTATCTACAGGTGTGGCACCATCATCATTCTTTGCGTTGACATCGGCTCCGCTTCTCAGAAGCAGTTCAGTGGTTTCAGCACGTCCCAAAAACATTGCGAGATGCAAGGCAGTGTTATCATCTCTGTTTCTGCCGTTGACATTTGCGCCGTGCTGAAGTAGTAATTCGGCAGCTTCTGTCTGCCCCATCACTGCTGCCCAGGTCAAGGGGGGCATCTCAAAATGCAGTGCGTTAACATCCGCTCCTCCCGCTATGTGTTGTTTGATGGCTTCAAGGTCCCCCATGCGTGCTGCGCCTACTATGGTATCTTCTATTGATTTCAGAAAATTTTTCATGAAGTCGCCATCTTCTGCGATAACGAACGGCGGTTCCGGTCGCTTGCGCCACACCGGCATTCCGTCAGCAATTTCTGCCTGTAGATCACTTTTGCGATTGCGGACGAAGTCGCGGACTTCCTCCAGTTCGCTTGCAAAGGTCGGTTTCTTGGACTCTCTCCCCCACCCTCCACGTCTACCCCAATCTTCTTGAATGACACGCTGAGCAGGCACTAAATGCGGCTCGACCATTACAGCGGCTTTGTCTAACGTGGCTAACAATTCTGGAGCGTTCCAATGATTGTCTAAAATTTCGGTGAGTGCTTCGGCATACCGTTTGCGTCCAGACTCGAATTGATACAACTTATACGCGATCAAGCCCTGCGTCTTGACCGAGATCGGTGCGCGCCTGTCGTTCATGAACTCAAGTTTACTCATCTTTGTAAAGATGGAATCCATACCCCATGGAGTGAAGTGAAATTTGCTGTCTTCTGGGTTCAAATAGACAAAGAAGTTATTTTTATTGCCGGAATAACCGTCCCAGAATCCGACCACCCCTTCAGCTGCCCAGAATTTGTAAAACGACTCCAAATCTATCAGTTCACCAATATCAGCCTCTGTTGCTTTCGGGTCCGCCAGAAGGTCGATCAATGCGTTTATATGTGCTCTGCCGCGTGTATCATCACCCCGTTTATGTTCAAAACTATTTCCCCACCCTTCGTAAAAGTCCACGACCGTTCCTTCATAGAGCGGACCCTTACTGTTACCGAAGGCGCGTTTCAACAACGGTTTACGGACGGTCTCTACGTGCGAGTAGATACCGAGGCTTTCGCCGTTCACTGTCACTTTCGCATACGCACAGCGTGGCGCGGGCGACCCAATTGCATTAAACAGCGCGTACCCCATAAATTGGCTCATTAGACTTGTGTCTTGTTTGTTGTTATTAAGTGTCAGATTCGTCAGTCCTTCAATTCCACCCTCTTTGTCGATATGATTAAGCTTGATTTTGAGAGAGGGGCGGGTGCTGCTTAGCGAACCGATGAACCCTTTTTTACGCAACCCTACCTTTGGAAAGGCGATGCCATCAATGCTAACGCTTGCCTCAACATAGGTATATGGACTTTCCATCGGCTTAAATTGCCGAGATGCCCCAAGTGCTGTCATAAAATCGCGTGACTGGTGCCGAATCGTATCCCAATCCCGCTGTGGAACGGTGATTTGGACATCTATAACCCGATCGGTTGGGAAAATATCATTTAACGTCAATTCTTTTGCGCTACTGCTATGAATAGCAACCCCCAAACAGAAAAGTGTTGCTAAACAGACTGTCCATTTTGTCATTTTTCACCCATTCTTAAATTTTTTTAGTTGCAATTAGTATAGCAGGTTTTGGATTTTTATGCTTGCGAATTTTGATCAATTTCACTTGAATATTACGGCACAATGTTTTATAATGCAGATAAGCTGAAGGAATTGGTTTCACTTGGAATGGTAACGAGATCAGCTTGCTTTCAGCAATTTGCTGCCCCCTTGATACTATTAAGTAAAAATATAAGCGGGACACTGTGTTTGTCTATTTAGATACATCGATTCCAAGTTTCTTAATCCGAGATCATAGGACAGAACCCGAGATTGTTGAGATGCAAGAGGTAACCTCTCGCTTATGGAACGACAAACGGTTTCAGTTTATTATTTCCCAACGGGTCATAGACGAAATTCAAGCTGGAAGACATCCGGATAAAGTAAAACTCAGATTGCAAGCCATCGAAAAATTAGGAATTCTTGAAATCACAGAGGAAGTTGAATTTCTCACTGAACTACTACTTCAAGCACGGGTTCTGCCTCCGAACCAGGAACGTGATGCAATACGTGTAGCAGTAGCTACCGTAAACGGGATTCCCTACCTCACTACATGGAACCTTAGGCATCTTGCCAATCCAAATCAAGAAATTCAGTTTGACCGAGTTTGTCAGGCAGCAGGTTATTTCCCTGTTAATATCCTAACTCCGATACAACTACTCGAGATTGAAACATGAACGATATTCTGGAAGAAATTCGCGAAGCAAAGCGACAAGTTAATGCGCGATTCAACGGCGACATTCATAGGTACTGTGTTGATGTAATGCGTAGGCAAGAAGAACTTAAGAAACAAGGTGTACAGTTTCTTCGCCTTAAGGAGAAACAGAAACCAAATTCCACCCACCTTGAAACTAACACAGTATAGACGAGTCGATGTACGGTATCTTTTATGCCTTGGCAAGAGGCAATATCACACGAAAAAAAGCCTCGGGTATCAGGAGCAATGCCCAGTGAAAAGAGCAACCTATCAGAAGGCTCTCGCTGAAGTCAAGGCACAAGGACGCAAAACTGTTTATCTCGATGAGACGGGTTTCACAACGCAAACCCTTCGGCTTCATGGATATGCGCCCCGGGGAAGGAAACCGCACCTGCCATTTTGAGGTGGGATCAATTGTTACATAGCATATACCTACTACCTTGTCTTGAGCGCACCCCATGTCGTTGTCAATTTGCCTGCAATATCCACGGTCAGAATATCTCTGGCGTTCATAACCGTCTCAACTTCTGCTGCTGTTAACGCACGGTCATATACCGCCAATTCGTCAAGCATGCCCTTGTAGAGATTGGCACCGCCGTTTGTGTCCGGACGACCGCCAATTTCAATGTTATTGTCGTTCCAGACCATTACGGGACCGTTCTTTGGCACATCTTTCTCACCCGCAAGTTCCCCGTCAAGGTAAATCTGAATTTTCTCTCCATCAAATGTCCCAACGACGTGGTACCAGTTCTTAGGTTTCAAACCTAAGTTAGGCAATGAAAGTGTTGTGTCAACATCGGCGCCGTTAAACGGACCCATCTTTTTCTGCCCAGAATTGATATACCAATACAATCCTTCGCCACTTCCGAGTCCAAATTCGACGTTGTCGTCGCTTGTACCCGATTTGTCATAAAAGATATTCCCATAGACGTGTCCGTCACCGAGACCGACCTTTGATATTTCAAAGGGATGTATCCAAACGGCAACGGTCAGATGTTCCACATAAAGTTCACTCTGTCCGCCCGGATCAATTATCAATGCGGGACCTTCCGAAAATTCGATTGCACTCCCCACCTTACCTTTGGCAACGAATTTCGCGCTATCGTGGAGTTCTGCTTCAAATCCGTTTGGACCTACGTCCTTGGCAATATCACCTTTTCCTTCGTTGAAAGGCATGTAGAAGTGTAAACCTTTTGTCACTTGGGCGGTTGCATCGAAAGTTAAAACACAAAATGCAGAAACCGCGATCATCCAGAAGCACCTTCTCATTTTGTTCTCTCCTTTTCTATTTTTCATCACCGATGTCAAAAATAGCGAAAACGTCGCGATACACGTTTGCCATTTTAATAACTATGCCAGTCTTTATCAAGAGAAAACCAACGCGCTCCAATTTTCCATCCAAATATGGAAGCCGAAAACCGAAAATTAAATTTTCACTCATCTGAAACCGACTTGTAAAACTAACGTAATATACTCTCAGACATGTATACATGTCTGCATGTGCACATGTATGGAGGCATACATCATATGAAAACAGTAGCAATTCTATCAGACGCGGGTGGGGTTACCGTTGAAACAACACCAAAACCGAATCCAATGGTCCCCCCATCCCGTCAGGGTAAAAAGATGATTTCGGGACATTTCGATAAGGACGTGCATCGGCAGTTAAAGATGCTCGCGATTGAAAAGGACACGAGTATTCAAGACCTGTTGAGCGAGGCATTGAATGCGCTGTTTGAGCGGAACAACAAACCGCCGATAGCGTAAAACGAATTTCGGGGGACACCATGATTTCAAACGCGGATTGGAGAGTTTTAGAGCAAACGAACCGGATGCTGGCGTTGAGTTGGGAAGCACTTAGACGGGCACGCGCAAGTGGAGATACACATGCAATCAAGATGGCTGAAATGAGCTATTTTCAGGCGTTACAGGGTGTGATTGTATCGACGCAGAACGCTGTTGCTCAGAATGCGGTACCTCAAAGTCAAGGGGCATAGTCGTCTTCGGGATTTTTATTCACTGTTTTGAAGTTGCGATCAGGGGAACACCACACTTGTTGTTCCCCTTATATTTTGGGCGGTTAGGATATTTCCCCAAAAAAACGGGAGCGGTAGAGAGGAACCTATATTGAGGATAAAAATCGCGTGATACAGTGGATTAACACGCTTATTGTGGACAGTTACACCTTCTTAATTCCTATTCTCTCCACTATTTTCTTTGCCAAAACCTTGAAGTCTTGGCGTGCATCATTAACAGCGGCTGCATGGCTGCCGAAGGCACCATCTGCCGTAGTGAGATGAAAGATGGGTTTACGTTTTTCTTGTGCCATCGGGATAAGACTACGGTAGTGCTTAAGGATGGCAAGGGAATTTTCGTTATCCTTTTCCGGAGTCGCAGCGTAGGGGCCTGTTCCATTTCCGAGCAGGTTCCGGGCATATTCCTCAGGCATCCGATTAACCCATTTGTCGTAAGCTTTAACAGGGCGTTCTAAACGCACCCCGTGTTGCTGCATTATGTACCCGATAGGCTTCATGCCCCCTTTTGGAAGGGGAAAATTTGGCACATTCTTGTTATCTTGCTTGCGTTGCCATTCGGACCAGTTGTCTCGTCTGCGTTGCCAATCCTCTCGCCACCGCTCGAGGGTTGGACCGAGGTTCTGTAGGCCACGAAGCGAAAATAGATCTGCTCCAAGGGGAACCACAACGTAATCGCTGGCAATCAATGCAGAGCGGTTAATAGCACCGAGATTCGGACCAACATCGGCTAAAATAATTGAGGCATTCATTTCCGCGGCACCCTGCTGCATAATAGCCGAAAACGCCGTTAGTATCCTGAAGGATCTGTGAAGACTAGTGGATCCCATGGCTTTTGGCCATTCATCAGATAGGGTGTCCTCAAATTCTGCAAGTGCTAAGTCCCCCGGAATCAATCTTAGATCATTCTGCCCGAAGTCCAATTGCCATAAAATTGATTGGAGATATGGCAAGTGCAGATCACCAACTCCTATTAGCGGTTTCACGCACTGGAAGATTGTGTTTCTGGAAGCAGAAACAGCATTAGTTTCGTCCCAGAGACCTTCCAAACGTTCCTCGTCTAAAAACGCAGCGGTAAGATTGGCCTGCGGGTCAAGATCACAAGCAAGCACCCGATGTCCGAGATCGTTTAGCATCCATGCCAGATGGTAGGCGAGGGAGGTCTTACCAACACCGCCTTTATTGTTGAAGAAAGTTAGAACTGGTACAGACATTTCAGATACCCTCGGATTGCAAATTTGCTTCTATTGTAACAATCGCATTAGTGTTATCGATCTTAAATTTTGGTTCCGGGTGTTCCGCTTCTTCTAAGAGTTTTCTCGCTATTGATATACCTATGCCGAAACGTTGCACAAATCCAAAAGTTTTCATTGCTTCTGCCAGATTGGGATTTCGATAGTCGGTGGGACCTGGCTTGCCAAAATTCTCAGGAGTTACGGCACCGAAGGCACCACCAGGGTTTAAAATCTCAATTCGGTTGTTGAACCAATAGACATGAATGGGAGCGTTGGTTGCTTCATAACTTCTATGCATAATGGCATTTCGAGTGATTTGTTGTAACGCTGACATAGGATAAAGGGCTGTTCGCTTCTCAAGAGGACCAGACGTAATGTCAACTGCAATACGATTATGTGCTATCAGCTTATCGTCTAAGCGGCGGATCTGGTCTGAAATTGTCCCGCGTATAGACTCGTCGTCAAGAATTTCATCCGTTGGATCGTTCCCATCAATTCTGAGAAATTGCACATAGGCTCCTGGAAGAAAATCCTGTGGATTTTTGCCGAGTACAAGGATCCCCATCACAGTCGCAAGTTGCTCATCAGCTGAAGCAATCATCTTTGTCACAGCCAACCGTTCTTCAAAGGTGCGTTCGTTGGCTTCCAATATGTCGGAATCAACAGCTTGTGGCAGATATTCGTGTTCAAATTGGATGAGATTGAGATCAGATATACCCGACGTGGGTATCGGTTGAAGATCAAAAGGGATATCTTTATACCGACGCTTTTCGTTCAGTATCCGTTCATCTTGTGCTGTGGCGATAGCTCGACGCGGTCCGATTCGGATATGAATCGCCCCTTTGCATCGCACTGGTGGCGAGTCGCTTGGTTCCACCTTAACTACAGCCACCTCCTTACCCTGTAGCAAACGCTTTTCTACCGTGAGTGATGGCGGTGGTACAATATTACCATCAGTTTTCATATCTGCCAATTGCCGCCGTAATTCGTTGGTGACCGATAAGCCTACAATAGTTCTGTCATCCTTCACTCCGATGAAAACGAAACCAGGTTTTTCGTAGTTAGGTAAATCATTGGCAAAAGCACAGATGGCTTCTCTGACTTCTTTGGGAGCACTACCAGATAAAGACTCCTTAAACTCCACACAATCAGCTTCATCGAACTCAATAATTTGTAGCAACTCTGGATCTGTGAAATGCTGCATTTTGATATCTCGTTAATTTACTATGTTAGTCATTTGTACTTTAACACAATAACTCGCTATTGTGGATATAGTTAAGTATATGGAGTTGAGAAGAATATTTCAAGGCTAATCTTTTATGCCGAGAAAATCAATATAGCACATGTATCCGACTCTTTCCACGGACGGTTTCATTCGACATCACGATCGGAACCTCAACAACAACGATCAAAGTACCATCCGGACTTATTGCGAGTGTGTCGTAGGTCAGCTGCCCCTCTGTGCGGTAGGTGTACAGATACTTCGCCAAGCCGTTGCCCTCCGCTGCCAGATCAAATACTGACACCCCATGGAGACTCTCATTCGGGTCCTGTGCTCGTTTGGAAACCGATAGCACGGCATAACGATCCTTCGCGTCAATGCGTAAGCCTTGTGGCATGTTCTCAAGTTTCCACTGCCAGACCTTTTCACCACGCCACGAATAAGCGAACAACGTCATCCCGTTGGGATGTCCTGTTGATGGCTTTTGTGCTCCCTTCCGAAGATGATATGGGATGTAGGTGTCCCCTGTAACGAAGAGTGCTGCGGCATCCGTCGCACCGATCGTACCAGCAGTCGCGGTGATAGGAATACCGCTTACCTCTAGGGGAGTCGTCAGATTTTCCTGCCATATCGGTTCCGACTGATTTACGTCAAAGATGAAGGCACGACCATCGTCAGTTGTCACGTTGACGAATTTACCATCGGGAGACATGCTAACCCCGCGCCAGAACGTGACTTGTGCGAAATACTCGCGCAACGGTTCAATATCCATGTGCCACCTTTCTGTTCCATCTTCGGCGTTGAGAACGGTGAGCTTCCCGTTACCAGCATCGCTTTCAGCCGTTTCACTGCCCTGCAGGTTATGCCCACTATCCGTTAGGAGTGCGAGTGTTTTTCCGTCAGCACTTACGTCAAACCAACGCATTATCTTCGGCACCGCGCCCTCACGCGTCCATTTCCAGATAACATTTCCGGTTTCACTATCAAACCTATAGAGTTGGGATTTCTTAAGTGGCGTGTTATTCTCTGTCCACGAGTGCACGCTCGCTACGACAAGGTCTCCATTCGCCAACGTTCGCATACACGATGGACCAGGGTAACTTACCCATGCGTAGACGCTATCCGGATTACTCGGTATAGAGGTTTCAATGTCGTCGGCAGTGCGGTATTTCCAACGAAGTGTCGGTTTATCGGTTGTTAGATCGTAGCAGTAGATAAATCCATCTGCTGCCTGTTCACCAATGTAGAGTCGTGTGTTATCATGATTGAATGTCATCCGACTCACGTAGCCTTCCGAGATACGGGTTTTCCAGAGGGTTTCACCGGTCAACGGTCGGAGGACCGCAAGGTGTCCACTATCGGTGGCAATTGCCAAAAGCGGACTATTTCCATGCCCTAAGGCGAGTGTTGTGGGTTTCGCGGGCTGACGAAGGTTCTCCATCAGCGATAAAAGTCCATCTAATTCAACGGTCCGGATGAGATACGACTCAGGTTTTAGAGGCGAAGTCACTGTTGTTTCGCTATCATTCAAGTGAAATTGGTACTTTTGATTCGGTTGCCATGCAAATTGGAACAAAACGCGATTTGCATCAATCGTTTGAATTGTCGGTCTTTCGGTTAAGTCGTGTGTTGTGCCGCTTGTCTCGAATACGACGTCGATTTCGCTTTCAACGTTGTTTTTGTGTTCCGTTTCAAACACTACACCTGTCCGGACCCAAGTGACGTCCACCTCTGCTGTTACGACAGTAAATGGTAAAACGATGAGCATACAGAGTAAGCTGAAAAATTGAATTCGCTTCATTGTCATAACCCCTTATAATGTAAAGTAATTCTGTAGTATTGGCTGTCGGCTGTCGGTCGTCAGCAGTCAGCTAAAAGGAGATTGTGGCTGTCAGGAACGTTTGGAACTGCCCAACGCTCCACTGAAAGCCGAAGGCTGATGGCTACTCTGCCACACGCCATAGACCTCTCCCCAACCGTGCGCCGAGCAGCACACCGATAAATGTATAGACGAACCCCTCTATTAAAATTCGGAGAACGATATACCAATCGGCGTAGAAAAGCCGATAGAACAGTATAGAAAGTTGAAAATCGACATAAACAGAGAGGGCATCGCAGATACCCAATACGACCGCCCACGCCAGTAGATTGCGACTCCGCACAAGCAGGAATCCCGTTTCGAGTAGAAGGACACTTGTGCCGGTGTAGACGATCGCCATCGGTGTGAAAAGCCCGAATGTTACCCCTCCGAGAAGCAGACGGACCGCAGAGACAAGCAGGATTACGCCACTCCCTTTCGCGCGGACATGATTTCTGGTCTCAGCGTTTCTTGGATCTCCGGTGATGTAAATCAGCAGTGCCGTCAACAAGGCGTAATAGAGCGTTTCGTTGATTAAGCCAGTCAGCAGCACAGAGAACGGACCTAAGATGGCACTGACTAAGTTAAGGAACAGCGTTGACGGAACCATCACTGCCACAAAAACCGTTGTACTGAATAGGGCAATTACAATTAGATGTTTTGTTGTGAAACTTGCGAAAAGTCGCTTGTGGAATCGTAAGACAATTGCAAAACCGAGGCAACTACTGACAATTGCCAATAGACTTACGAGCAACGCTTGTTGGTTTGGAACGATTAGGTGCAGTGGACGTTGTTCGCGAAGAATCGTGGCGTCACTTCCCCAGACCTTTACCGTAACCCCACGTTCATACTCCCCAGGGATCGCCTGTTCTGCCTTGCCCTGGCTTAAATATGCTGGGTGAAAATAGATGGGGAGAGGAATTTCCGTAATCGTGCCACCGGGCAGACTCGCAAACGCCACACTCCGATTCATTCCACCGTTCGCTGTCTCTGGTGGTGCCAGAAAGACAATAGTTTCGCCAGTGTTCGTATCCGTGTTGGTTGATGACACAACCACGTGGATTGTTTCTTCACCCCTGTTGCGGAGTCGGACTGTCTGGTAAGTTGTTGGCTCGAATGCATTGGTCTGTGCGGTTCTGAGCCAACTGAATAACGGTCGCGGATAGTAAATGGTATCTTCCCGCTGTTTCGGATCCGCCGCACCCATCGCGTCTGTAGGCATCTCAATTGATTCGATGGATAGGTGTTCAGCGATCTCAGAAATAGTTGCTATCCGCAATTGCACAGTCGCTTGCTGTTCCCATATCTGTCCTGTATCTGTTGTGAAACGGACAGTGCCTGAAATCTCTTGTCTGTCCGATGGGTTTGCAGTGGACGTTCTCAACACTAATTCACGGTACCACACCTCTGATGAGACACTAAGCCTACTGGTGGTAGAGAGGCAGGTTTTCGCCTCCATTGATTCTGTCTTCCAATTTTCTGGAAAGCGAACGGCTGTTACAGTTGATGGTAGACAAAGTTCCAAATCAAAGGTCGTTGGTACATTGCCGTTTGTGACAAGGACTGTGGCAGTCATTTCACTTTCATGCAAAACGAGTGCCCTCTGATCGTTTCCTGAGGCATTTCCTAAATCCGATTCAATTGTGGCACCATAAGGAAGCGCGATCTCTAAATTTCCTTGTGTGTATGTCCGCGGCGCTGTCACACTTTGAACGATACTATCGCCAGTGGATAAGGTCGCCTCAAACCTATAAGTCTCCCCTTCACTCCACTGAAAATAAAGCGATTCTGTCTGCCGAGGTTGCACAGGAAAATTGAGTTGCGCGACCCTCACATCGTCAGGATTAAAGGTGCTTAGACGTTGTATCGGTGCTGTCGTTCCAAACCGCACCTTTGCCCCCAATGAAAAAAACGTCACCTTCCATGAGATCGGTTCTTCTTTAGGAACTGAGACACAACTGTATAAAAAAACAAGCAGTGGCAAGACCCAGAAACACTTTTTTATTGTAGGTCGATATGATGTTCCATTCAAAGCGTGTGCCATACAATCTCGTAAAGGCGTGCCTTATTGCGAATGCCCGAAATTTGTAAAGGCGAGGTAAAAACCTCGCCTACGACTGCTAAGTTAGCGTCCCTGACCGATTAGCACCAGGTCAAGGATATTCACCACTTCGTCTCCATTGACATCGGCACGTATTCCGGCACCCTCGTCACCAAGAAAACGACCGGCGATTATCATATCCTTCACGTTGACGAACCCATCATTGTTGATGTCTTCGCGTCTCGGGGTAATCGTTGCAAAGCCCAAAATAGAGCCACCGAGTCCAACGCGATAGGATCGCAGGAGAGATGCATCTACCACGTCCATGACGCGAACGAAATCCTGTCCACCCCCCGACCAGTCGGGTTGCGTAATATAGAGATTTCCATTCGGGGCAAAAGTCAATCCTCCACTGATAGAAGTATCTGCCTCGTTACTGAAGTTGGCGATCGTGTCATCTTCGTCACGGATCCAGTTTTGTGCTGCGATATCGTAGATGAGCAAACCGGGGTTTTGCCAACTGCCTTGGATAAACAACTGTTTTTCTGAATTAAGGGCGGAGGCACCAGGTGTGAATCCAAGCTTAACCGTTTCAATGACTTCATCGGTCGCTGCGTCAATCAAAACGAGATGCCCCGAAATGTCGTTGTAATTACCCGTTGTCTTGACAATAACGGTGGACTCGCCGTCGTTGATGATCGCCCCTGCATTTGTCGGCACCGGAATGGATTTCAATATGAGGTCTGTCTCTGTATCAATCACTGTAACAGTGCTATCGTAATAGGTCGTTTTCCGTGCAACTGGATCCCATTCCCATGCGGGATTTGAGACGTATGCCTTGCCGTTGAGAAGCGTGATACCGGTCGGTTTGTTGAAGAAACCCGTGAGGACCTTTGTCACATTGCGATTGTCAATGTCAACGACATGGACCTCATGCGTTGCGGCACAGGTGACGTACAACTTCTGATCACTGACCAAAGCGATCTGCTGCGGCGTTGTGCCCGCTTGAATCGGGATTTCGCCAACAAACTCTCGATCTTCCAAGTTAATAATATAGATGTTATCGCCGGAACTTGTTTCGCCAGTGATGGGTAAGTTGAAACTCGTGATATAGGCGAGATGCCCGTGAATAGAGAGACCAATTGCCCGCCGCCGTAATATCGGATCAAAGCCGATGTGGAGTATTTCATTGTCAACAGCCCGTCTCTCATTTGCCTCTTCCAGATCAATGAGCGAAAGTGAGGCGGTGATCCCCAGATCGGGGTGCGTTAAGGTATTTATGACAACCGCCGCGTTTGGCTCCTCTGTTTGTCCAAAGGTAGGACTCACGAGGAGTGTAAATAGGATTGTGCCGAGAAGTAGGAGTGAATAGCACGAGAAGTGCCGCCGATAGACTTTTTTTGACGTGCATGCAAACGTCGCCGCTAAAACTTTGTTCATTAATACCTCCGTAATGAAACAAAAAACCCCTGCTTTCATCGGAAAGACAGGGGAGGAAGCGACACTTTGCGTAAAGCATATCCTGTAAATGTGTGAGCGAGTTCCATACCCTATATCGGTATGTCTATTTTTGATCTAACAGGATACTGTGCTCTGTTCCACCGCTTTCCCGCGAAAGCAGATGCGTGAAACATGATTCAGGCAGGTCTCCTGACTTCCGATCCTTCCGCTGGACCTTCCCATCAGTTGTTTGACAGTGGTGTTTTCAGCGGATACTTGCGATCGTTCACAGTGGCGGGGCCGTGGCGGATTCTCACCGCGCTTCCCTATTCTCCGGTTTTCGGCACCTGAACCGTTCATTTATTCAATTGTAATACATATATTATATCACGTTGTGCTGTTTTATGCAAATATTTTTTTGAAAAAAATTTGACAATGCAAAACAGATATGGTATTATTAATATTAGGCGTGGATACATCCCGAAATTTGGCAGTTATCAACCGTTGTTGAGAAGCGAGAAAATGATCTTTTTACGTTCACACTCCAGATTGCATAGCATATCTAATCATTGGCATTGGTGGCGGTCCAATGGCTTACGGGGGAGTGTGCGTTCAAACAGATAACTGAAATAGAGACTGAAAATCGTCATTTTTATTTTTAAGTCCTGTTGAAGCCTTATGCACACCGATCCCGGCAGCATAGGGTATTTTTTTTGCAAAGTTCACAGATTGACCTGTAGTAAGGAAAATTTAAAAAATGAAAATTCTATCGGAACTTAAGTATGACCGCGATGGTTTAGTCGCGGCAGTCATTCAAGATGAAACGAATAAAGAAATCCTAATGGTAGGCTATATGAACGCAGAGGCAATAAGAGAGACCTTGAATACAGGGCGCGTCTGTTTCTGGAGCCGTTCCCGCCAAAAGCTATGGATAAAGGGGGAGACTTCAGGGCATACACAGACGGTTAAATCTATCGCAGTGGATTGTGATGGTGATGCCCTGCTCATAAAGGTTGAGCAGAAGGTGGCGGCGTGCCATACCGGTTATCGCTCCTGCTTCTTTCGAGAAGTTTCCCCCGACGGAGAATCAACGCAGGTCGTAGGTGAAAAGATTTTCGACGCAGATGCTGTCTATTAGACTCCGACATTTCGTCTGTTCTTGTATCCTTGCATCCGTTCGAGAATTGCTTGATTCAATTCATCTATAGTCTTCATCTATAGTCTCGATTTTATAGGAAAGCCCCTAATTACCTATTAAGCAATGGTCGGGCGTTTGTAACGGGCTAAAATTATAAAGCTTCGGATTCAGACAAGCGTATGTCCGTTTAAAAAATTAAACAAAACGATAGCCTGCAACACCGGCGCAGGCGGATATACGGATAAGAACCTGAACTCCAGACGCACCTGACCGAACCGCAAGGAATAATTGAAAAATGTATTATCCCACGTTGGAAGATTTTCGCGAAGAAGCGAAATCTGGAAACACAATACCGGTATATCGATCGATTATGGCGGATATGGAGACTCCGGTATCCGCTTTTTACAAGTTGATGCCGGATAATTATGCGTTCTTGCTCGAAAGCGTTGAAGGTGGTGAAAACCTTGCGCGTTACTCTTTTTTGGGGAGTCAACCCTCAGTGCTTTTCCATAGTAAAGGGCATCAGGTTACCATTGAGTACTTGGAAAAAGGGGAAACCGTTGTCCAAGAATATGAAGATCCATTGCGTGCCCTTGAGGAATTAATGCAGACTTACCAACCCGTTGACGCTGAAGAGTTACCCAAATTCCATGGTGGTGCGGTTGGTTACATGAGTTATGACATGGTGCGCTTCGTCGAAGAATTGCCGGATAATACCGAAGATGAACTGCAGCTTCCGGACTGCTTTTTCATGATTGCCGAAACACTCTTGATATTTGATCATGTGAACCACCAAATTAGAGTTGTGGCGAACGCACATATTGATGGAGATGTAGATCGGGCTTATGCGGATGCGCTTGCGAAAATTGACGCATTGGTCGAGAAACTTACAGCCATTTCCGAAGCGCATTTACGTAGGAATAGTAACGAGTATCAGGAACAGTATGACGAAATCATATCTGCCCCACAATCGAATTTCACGAAATCCGATTATGAAGCGGCGGTCAGACGCGCGAAGGAATACATAGCTGCTGGCGACATCATCCAAGTTGTCCCTTCGCAGCGGTTCAGTTGTCCTGTGTCGGTAGACTCGTTCCAGATATATCGGGCATTGCGAATGATCAATCCGTCCCCCTATATGTATTACCTGAAGTTTGAAGGTTTTGACATTGTAGGGGCATCACCAGAAATGATGGTGCGCGTAGAAGATGGCATCGTCCAAACCATTCCGATTGCCGGAACACGCCCGCGCGGCACAACTGCTGAGGAGGACCGGGAGTTGGAACAGACCCTCCTCTCCGATCCAAAGGAACGAGCAGAGCACATTATGCTCGTTGATTTAGGACGGAACGACCTCGGTCGGGTCTGTGAATATAACACCGTTGAAGTGACCGACCTTATGATAGTCGAGCGTTTCTCGCATGTGATGCACATCGTTTCACACGTCATTGGACGCTTACGCGAAGACCTTACGGCTTTTGATGTTCTACGCTCGTGCCTTCCCGCTGGGACACTCTCTGGTGCTCCGAAGATACGCGCCATGGAAATCATTGATGAACTTGAACCGACGCGCCGTGCCACATACGGCGGAGCGGTGGGTTACTTCAGCTTCTCCGGCAGTGCGGACACGGCGATCACTATCCGAACAGCGGTTATCAAAGATAGTACGGCTTATGTGCAAGCAGGTGGTGGTGTCGTCGCGGATTCAGTCCCTGAAACAGAGTATTACGAAACCGTGAGTAAAGCGCGGGCGATGCTGAGTGCTATTGCATTGGCAGAACAAGGTTTCTTATTGTAATGGCTGACCGCTGATAAAAGGAGACGAAAAATGGTCTTAATGATTGATAACTACGACTCCTTCACCTATAATTTGGTGCAGTACTTGGGTGAACTCGGTGCTGACTTGGAGGTTCACCGGAGTCGAAAAATAGGGTTGGACGCATTAGATGCGCTGGAACCTGAACGGATTGTTATTTCACCGGGGCCCTGCACGCCGAAAGAGGCGGGTATATCCATTGATGCCATAAAGCACTTCGCCGGTAAAGTTCCGATTTTAGGGGTCTGCCTTGGGCATCAGTGCATCGGGGACACGTTCGGTGGTGATGTCGTTAGAGCAGATCGATTGATGCACGGTAAGACCTCAATGATAATGCATAATGAGCTCGAGCTTTTCGAGGGCTTGGATAATCCATTTGAAGCCACGCGCTACCATTCGCTTATCGTAAAAAGAGAGACACTGCCGGATTGCCTTGAGATCACTGCCTGGACAGATCAGGATGAAATCATGGGACTTCGGCACAAAACATTACCTATCTGGGGTGTGCAGTTCCATCCAGAATCGATTTTGACGGCGGCTGGCAAGAGCCTACTTCGCAACTTTTTGACATTGTAGACGTGGGTTTAAAAATAGAAAGGTTGAATATGACAAAAGAGATGAACAACAGTACACCGGTCCCAGTCTTTGTATCTTGGTCATCGGGCAAAGACTCTGCGTGGGCACTTCACACACTGCGTCAGCAGCCGGAACGTTACGATGTACGGGGTATTTTTACTACCGTCACAAAGACATTCGATCGCGTCTCCATCCACTCTACGCCGGCATGGGTGCTAAAACAGCAGGCGGAGAAACTCGGAGTGCCATTGTATGAAATACCGATCCCCTATCCTTGCTCCAATGCGATCTACGAAGATGCTATGCGGAAATTTCTGGCAGAAGTGGAAGCGTTACCGGAACATTTGGGGACATCGCATTTCGCGTTCGGGGATTTGTTCTTAGAGGACATCCGTGAATACCGAGAAGATAAATTAAGTGGCACTGGTTTCACACCGATTTTCCCAGTATGGGGAGAAGACACAACACAGCTCGCTGATAAAATGATCGCTTCTGGCATGCGTGCCATTATTACCGCGCTCAATCCTACCAAGGTTCCTGCTGATTTCGCAGGACGTTGGTTCGATGCTGAACTCCTTGCTGATTTACCCGATGGAGTGGATCCGCTTGGTGAAAACGGTGAGTTCCATACTTGCGTCGTTGATGGACCAATGTTTCGTTCGCCTGTTGCCGCGAAACCGGGTAAAGTTGTCCAGAGAGACATTGTTTCCACTAAAGACAGCAATGACAAGATTCATTCAAGTAGGAACACTTCACCGACTTACGTCTATGCCGATGTAGTGCCTACTGAACAGGCGATTTAGTGCGTTGATTTTAGCCACTTCTGCAGGCGCACAAGTTTATCGGGTGGGATATGTGAGGTGTTCGCGTCTGTAGGAAATGCGCCGTTCGCAACCTCTTCCTTATACCGGCAGATTGCCTCAACCGTCAATTGACTGTAATCTTGATAACGTTTGGCGTGTTTGAGTGGGGGACCTATACCCAATATATCGTTAATAACGAGCACTTGCCCGTCACAGAATCGACCTGCACCAATACCGATAGTCGGAATATTGAGTTTATCGGTTATGATCTGACTTACCTCTTCAGTGACTTTCTCAAGGACGATGAGTTTCGCGCCAGCACCTGCCAGTGCTGCTGCTGCTTCAATGAGGCTTTTTGCTTTGGCAAAAGTTCTGCCGTGGGTTGATGCCTTGGTCCCGTGGATTTGTGGATTGTGACCGATGTGTGCACAGACGTCTATACCCTGTTCGGTGAGTGCGGTAACAATGGGGACCTTTTCTGGACCACCTTCCAATTTAACACCGTCTGCTCCATCGGATATAAAGAGTTTCGCATTGGTGATGGCTTGCGGCACATCGCGATCTGCAGCGTAGGGCATATCAACAAGAAGGTAGGCATCTGTCACACCGCGACGGACTGCTTTGAGATGGTGACGCATATCTCTCATCGTCACCTCTGTCTCGTTTTTATAGCCGAGAACGTTGGTCCCAACACTATCGCCAACAAAAACGATGTCAATACCCGCTTCGTCTTGCATACAAGCGGTAGGATAGTCGTAGCAGGTCAACACAGTAATCGGTTGGCGTTGCCGTTTTTTGGTGTGCAGATAAACGATGTCTTTCTTCACTTTTTAATTTTACCTTGCGGTTCGGTCAGGTGGATTGGATAAATAACCTTCATTTCCGTATATCCACCTGCGTGTTTTTGCTTGGGTATTTCTGCGTATTGTTGCAGGCTACTGCTTTGTCACGCCAAAGTATATCACAGTTCGCTCCTACAGCGAGAGGTTTAGGGAGATTCTACCACCTAAGCCGTCAGTTCAAGGTTGACAGAACACTACAGTTTGGTCATAAAATTAAAGATAAGACAAAACCCGTAGTCCGTAATAAAATGGAGGACAGATATAAGAAAAGTACGTCAAAGATGGAGGTCCGTCGTTTCTCCGCCAGGAAAAATTAAAATATAAATTACGCCAACGCCTCTGAAACGGTTTCCCCAATAGTGGTGAGGCTATCGGCAACAGCGACCCCGGCATCCTTGAGTGCCTGAATTTTATCGGCAGCAGTGCCTTGCCCACCGGAGATAATTGCTCCCGCGTGTCCCATTCGCTTTCCGGGTGGTGCTGTCTGTCCAGCAATAAAACCAACAACAGGTTTCGTCATTTCATCCTTCACAAACTGTGCTGCTTTTTCCTCAGCCGTTCCACCGATTTCACCTATTAAGACGACGGCGTGTGTGTCGTCATCCGCCTCAAAAAGTTTGAGAACATCAACGAAGTTTGTTCCAATCACCGGGTCACCACCAATGCCAACGCAGGTGGACTGCCCAATACCGAGTCGCTTCAGTTGATATGCAGCTTCGTAAGTCAAGGTACCACTTCGAGAAACAATCCCAACGTTGCCGGATGTATAGGCAAACTCGGGCATAACGCCGATTTTGCATTCACCGGGTGTGATGACGCCTGGACAGTTCGGTCCGATTAATCGGGTTGACTTTCCTTGAAGGTATGCCTTGGCTTTTACCATGTCGAGAACAGGAATGTGCTCAGAAATACAGACAATCAGTTCGACCCCTGCTTCCGACGCTTCCATGACAGAATCTGCCGCGTTAAAGCGTGCAGGGACGAAAATCATCGAGGTATCCGCTCCTGTTGCGGCGATCCCTTCTGCTACAGTGTCATAAACCGGGATGCCATTCACATCAGTTCCACCTCTGCCGGGAACTGCGCCTGCGACAATCTGGGTGCCGTAAGCTGCGCACTGCTCTGTGTGAAAGCGTCCAGAACGACCTGTGATGCCTTGAACGAGGACTTTTGTATTTTTATTAACGAGTATGCTCATATTTTTTGGGTTTTCGGTCTTCGGTTTTCAGTTATCGGTTAAAGAGGTGCTTGACTGAATCATACCGGCCTTTAACTGACAACTGAAAGGGTGTTTTTGATAGGGGTGTTTTTGCTTGGGCATTTCTACGTATTGCTTGGGTATTTCTGCGGATTTCCCCATCGTAGCAACCCGCATTCTCACTGCGAAGCAAACTGATAACTATTCTAATAAGCGCGAGCAAAGACAGCAATGTCTTTCGCAGACTTCCCACAAACAATACATTCGCCATCTCCACCGGATTGTTCCATCGGTAGGCATCGAATAGTCGCTTGTGTTTCTTCTCGGGCTTGATCTTCGCAAGTTGCATCGCCACACCAGTGAGCGTGTGCGAATCCATTTTCGATAACCTCTTTAAACGCGTCGTAGGTGGTAGGTTTAAAGGTATTTGCATCGCGGAAGTCTGTCGCCCGTTTGAGCATATCCGCTTGAATGGTGTCAAGCATCTGCGTTACCGTCTCGGCGGCACTGTCAATTGGCACAAAAATTTTGCCTTCCTTGCCGGGAATATCGCGTCGCGCAAGGACGATTTGCTGTTTGCTCAAATCACGGGGACCGATCTCTATGCGTAAGGGCACGCCTTTGAGTTCCCATTCGTTGAATCGCCAACCGGGTGAGTAATCATGTCTATCGTCAACATGGTAGCGGATGCCACCCAAAGTTTCACAAATACCATCAACGGTTTGCATGACGGCTTGCTTATCGCTGTCGTTGTTTTTAGGAACGATTGGCACAATGACGAGCTGAGTAGGTGCAAGTCTCGGTGGTAGAACTAACCCTTGGTCGTCTCCATGCGTCATGATAATCGCGCCGATCATTCGGGTGCTGACACCCCAACTGGTTGTCCAGCAGTGCTGCTGTTTCTGGTTGGCATCAAGATACTGAATCTCGAAAGCCTTGGCGAAGTTCTGTCCTAAGTCGTGCGAAGTGCCAGCTTGAAGTGCGCGTTTATCCCCCATCATCGCTTCGATGGTATAGGAGGTTAGCGCGCCCGGAAACTTCTCGCTTTCACTCTTGCGTCCCGGGATGACAGGTATTGCAGCTTCATTGATCGCAAAATCGGCATAGAGGTCGAGGATACGAAGCGTTTCTTCTTCAGCCTCCTCGTGCGTTGCGTGAGCCGTATGCCCCTCCTGCCAGAAGAATTCCATCGTCCTGAGGAAAAGACGAGGACGCAATTCCCATCGGACTACGTTTGCCCATTGATTGATAAGTACCGGTAAATCTCGATAGGACTGGATCCACTGACTATACATGTAGCCGATAATGGTTTCAGAGGTCGGTCGGACGACAAGCGGTTCTTCGAGTTTTTTACCACCGCCGTGTGTGACGACAGCAAGTTCCGGCTTAAAACCCTCGACATGCTCCGCTTCTTTTTCGATGAAACTCATCGGAATGAAGAGGGGAAAGGCGGCGTTTTGGTGTCCCGTTTCTTTGAACCGGGTATCCAATTGCTCTTTAACATTCTCCCAAAGTGCGTAGCCGTAAGGACGGACGACCATACATCCGCGCACGGGAGCGTAGTCAGCCATCTCCGCTTGACGGATAACCTGCGTATACCATTTTGCGTAGTCTTCACTACGGGGAATTATTTTATCATACATTTTTTAATTATTCCTTGCGGTTCGGTCAGGTGGGTTGGATAACTGAAGTGCCTTTCCGTAGACCCGCCTGCGCCGATGTTGCAGGCTACGCGTTTAGGTTTAACAAAAACCCCTTAACCGACTGCTGGTTACTAATTTTTCCTTTCGCACCGCTTCGGGCTCAGTTTCCTGAAGTGGAGGTTATCTCTCTCGATCCGTTAAAGCAACGATACCGGGTAGAAATTTCCCTTCTAAAAACTCCAAAGAGGCACCACCGCCAGTTGAGATATGCGTCATCCGATCCGCGACCCCTGCTTGTTGTATCGCCGCAACACAGTCCCCACCGCCGATGATGCTTATCGACTCCGAATCGGCAATCTGCTTTGCGACCGAAATCGTGCCGTGTGCGAACTTCTCAAATTCATAGACACCTAAAGGTCCGTTCCAGACCACAGTTTTTGCTGTCGCGATCTGTCTACCAAAAGCCGATACAGTTTCAGGACCAATATCCAATCCTTGCCAACCCTCTGGGATACCTCGTTTGCCCACAATCTGTGACTCGGTTTCTGGGTCAAAGGCTTTACCCACGACATGATCCACGGGTAGTAGGACGGAATCCGAGAAGTCTTCTCTTTCGACTAACGATTTTGCAACGTCAAGTTTCTCAGTTTCAACAATTGAGTTCCCGACACCGAATCCCATCGCTGATAGAAATGTATATGCCATGCCTCCACCGATAAGAAGTTTATCAACCTTTCCGAGGAGGTTCTCAATCAGTGTGATTTTGTCGGAAATTTTTGCACCACCGAGGATAGCGACATAGGGACGTGCAGGATCTTCAAGAGTGGTGCTGAGGTAATAGATTTCGCGTGCCATCAAAAGCCCGGCAGCACACGGACTCAGATAGTGCGTTACCCCCTCCGTTGAAGCATGGGCACGGTGTGCAGTGCCGAAGGCATCGTTCACATAGACATCTGCGAATGAAGCAAGTTGTGCTGCGAATGCCGTGTCGTTCGCGGTTTCCTCGGCATAGAATCGGACGTTCTCAAGGAGCAGAATTTCTCCGTTACGCATTGATGCAACGGCAGTTTGGACCGACTCACCGATGCAATCGTTGACATGTGCGACACGCGTACCGAGTTTTCGGCTGAGAGCTACAGCAATTGGTTCAGTCGAGAGCGTCTCTCGGTCAACTGCCGAACCCATCTCGGGTCTGCCTAAATGTGTCACAAGGATAATTTTGGCATCGGCATTGATGAGTGCTAACAGTGTCGGCAAAGCAGCAGTGATACGGGTTTCATCTGCAATCTTTCCATCTTTCATTGGAACATTGAAGTCCACCCGGACGAGAACGCGTTTCCCACTAACGTCTATGTTCTTTAATTCAAGTTTTTCCATATCATTTTTATGCAGCGTTCGCCGCCTCTACTGCCAATTGCGCCGCTTCAGAGAGACCTTCCGATTGTAGAACGTTCAAATCCGACTCAGCAATGATCTGTTTTCCGAGCTCCACGTTTGTCCCCTCCAACCGAACCACAAGCGGGACATTGAGTTCAACCTGCTTTGCGGCTTCAACGATGCCGTTTGCGATTGTAT
Source organism: Candidatus Poribacteria bacterium (assembly GCA_021295715.1). Lineage (NCBI taxonomy): Bacteria > Candidatus Poribacteria > Candidatus Poribacteria bacterium. Next base: position 74,094 of record JAGWBV010000008.1, read on the forward strand.
CGCATTTCATGATACCGCCAAAAATGTTTACGAGAACAGCCTTCACGTTTTCGTCTGCAAGGATGAGACGGAAAGCGTGGGCAACTGCCTCTACAGATGCGCCCCCACCAACATCAAGGAAGTTTGCCGGTTCACCGCCGTTCTGTTTGATGATGTCCATTGTTGCCATAGCGAGTCCTGCGCCGTTCACCATGCAACCGATATCGCCATCAAGACGGATGTAACTTAAACCCGATTCGCTTGCTTCTAATTCACTCGGATCTTCTTCGTGCGGATCACGCATCTCAGCTATATCGGGATGTCGCCAGAGTGAATTATCATCAAGGTTTACCTTAGAATCGAGTGCGATAATGTCTAATTCGTCATCCGTTTTTACAATTGCCAAGGGATTAATCTCTACCAACGAACAGTCGCACTCAGTAAACGCATTGTAAAGCGACACAATCAATTGGGTGGCGTTTGGGATAACAGAACGGTAGTTTATATTGGTGATGAGTTTGTATGCGAACTCCCGCGCTTGGAACTCAGTTAATCCGAAAGCTGGATGAACCTCCGCTCTAATAATTTTTTCAGGGGTTTGCGCTGCCACTTCCTCGATGTTAACACCCCCCTCTTCGCTTCCGATTAAGGTGAGTCGGGAAGTTTCTCGATCGAGCAATATGGCGAGGTAGAACTCTTTCTCTATTTCTGCAGCCTCGGCAATTAGGACTTTACGAACGAGTTTTCCTTCGGGACCGGTCTGGGGTGTTACCAACTGCATTCCGAGAATAGCATCTGCGCGCTGTTTAACTTCGTCGGGTGAGTCTGCGAGTTTAACCCCGCCGCCCTTCCCGCGACCACCAGCATGTATTTGTGCCTTAATAACGTATTTTGGGCAATTGAGCTCCCGTGCGATTGCTTCGGCTTCCTCTCGCGTTTCGGCAACCTGACCCGGTAGCGTATTGACACCATAGGATTCTAAGATTTGTCTGGCTTGGTATTCGTGGATGTTCATCTTTTTTATAGTTTTTCCTTAAACTCCTTTGGCACTTGTGATTACTGGTGTATTCTGTTCACGTATTTCGGACTCACGTATCTACAAATTATACTATACCTGAGAGAAAATTGCAAGTTTTTCAGGTTGGTTCATATCACTGTCATAGCACTTTCGGCACGTGGACACAAATTTTCACTATCCCTTTTCATCTCAGGCAACTCCATATAAACAACCATAGGAGGTGGAAACGATGTTTATGCGGAAATTCAAAACCGGTCTTCGGTTTATTGGGACATTTCTTGTGAGGGTTCTACTCGGAATCGTAGCAGGTTACGTATGGCTAACAGGATTGGATTTTATCGGTCGCGCCACAGTGGGTAGGCTCTCCGACCGCTACATGGATAGTCGCTATGACGGATTGCGGGATACAGTGTTCCATGACATTATAGTTCCTGTCGGGTGGTATGGTGCTTGGGTATTGATAGGCATCGCCATTATTTGGGGTTTTTCTCAAGGAAAGTTAGATATTCAAAGATGGTTAAGAAAACGGCATGCTTAAAAAAATGATATTGTGTTCTGTAAGAAAATGTAGTTCTGCCCCACGGAACTACAAAACACAATCTTCTTTCAGAACGAATTCGCTGTCTTCAAGGCAATTGAGAAGAGTCTGGATAGGTTCCTGAAAGACTGGATGGACAAGATCCGGTGCAATCTCTGCTAACGGGACCAGTACGAAACTACGGAGATGCATCTCTGGGTGTGGCACGACGAGTTCCTCTGTTTGGACGCACACATCTCCATAGATTAATATATCCAAGTCGATTTCCCTTGGTCCCCAACGCATGCGGTGTTTTCTACCAATAGCGGTCTCAATGTCTTTTAAAGTGTGTAGCAAAGAGAGAGGAGAAAGGGAGGTTTGGATAGCGACAACCCCGTTCAGGAACTGTGCCTGTTCCTCATATCCGACTGGATCGGTTGTGTAAATGGAGGAAATCTTCTTTAAGGTGATTCCTTCCGTTTTTGATAGAGCATGGATGGCGTTTTGGATATGTGCCAGACGGTCACCGATGTTGCTTCCGAAGCCGATGTAGGCTGCGTACATAGAATCTCCGAAGCACGTCCAAACGGACGGACACTACTAATCTGAAAATCTGCGAATAGCGATTGAGGTATTGTGTCCACCGAAACCGAACGCGTTGGAGAGGACGACCTTGATCGTTGCATCGCGACTTTCGTTTGGAACATAGTCCAAGTCGCAATCTTCGTCCGGCATATCGTAGTTGATCGTTGGAGGTAGGAAGCCTTTTTCCATCCCACCTAAGCAGGCGATGAGTTCTACGGCTCCCGCAGCACCGAGCAGATGACCGATCATGGATTTGGTAGAACTAACAGGAATTCTGTATGCGTGTTCACCGAAGAGGGTTTTAATGGCGTTCGTTTCGGCAATATCGCCAATGGGTGTCGAGGTGCCGTGAGCATTGATATAATCGACAGCATCGAGTGGCAATTCCGCATCTCGGAGTGCAAATTCCATCGCCTTTGCCGCGCCTTCACCATTCTCAGGCGGACTTACCATATCGTGGGCATCTGATGTCATTCCATAGCCGATTATCTCAGCGTAGATATACGCACCGCGCTTTTTGGCGTGTGATAGCGATTCGAGAATTAGGACACCCGCACCATCCCCCATGACAAAGCCGTCCCGATCCTTCGTAAACGGGCGCGAGGCGCGTTCAGGTTCATGATTTCGAGCGGACATGGCGCGCATCGAACAGAACCCAGCGAACGCTAAGGGTGTAATCGCCGATTCTGTGCCACCCGTAAACATCACGTCTGCTTCACCCCGTTGAATGATACGGAACGAATCACCGATAGAATGGTTCGCACTTGCGCAGGCAGTGACGGACGTAGCATTAGGACCTTTGAGGTTAAAATGGATTGAGAGCTGCCCTGCCGCCATGTTAATAATCATATAGGGGACAAGGAATGGACTCACGCGTTTCGCTCCCCTTTCAGCGAGGATTTTAGCGTTATCTTCGAGGACACCGATGCCGCCAATCCCTGAACCCATTTGGACCCCCGCACGGTAAGGGTCAACTTCGTCAAGTTCCAACCCGGCATCTTTGTGTGCCATAATTGCAGCAGCAAGCGCGTACTGAATAAACAGCGGCAACCTTGATGCAGCACGGCGGTCCATATATTGTTCCGCTTGGAAATTCTTGACCTCTCCGGCGATTTGGGTGCGATACTCGGAAGCATCAAAATAGGTTAAAGGTCCGATTCCGTTTTTACCGATAGCAAGCGCATCCCAATATTCTTCTTTCGTATTGCCAATGGCATTGACAACACCGATTCCTGTAATAACTACACGCTCCACGAGACCGATCCTTTTTTATTGAATAGTTATGGGTTCGCCTGCTACGCAGGCTTTCAGTCATCGGTTATCAGTTAAAAGAGGGCGTTATTAAACGAGAACCTCTTAACTGATAACTGATAACTAAAATCTACACGTGTTCGTCTAAGTAACTCAGGGCATCTTGAACAGTCTGGATTTTCTCCGCATCACTGTCTGGGATTTCGATATCGAATTCCTCTTCAAGTGCCATGACCAGCTCAACAGTATCAAGTGAGTCAGCCCCCAGGTCTTCCATAAAGGAGGCGTCTGGAGTGACATTATCTTCTTCAACACCGAGTTGTTTTGCGATAATTTCGATGAGGCGTTCTTGGTTTGTTGCCATAAGCGTTTCTCTGATCTGTTCTTAAAAACCTATGTTTTTCTAAAGAAATCCATAGAATTCTTAAAGGGCTCCTAATCCCCTGTTACGACACCCGTCAGTGTCTAAGCCTGCCCACACCCAACGCAATCTGCCACGTAGCAGAAGATGTAAGCGACTTGCATACCTCAAGGTACACGAGGTATGGACGAACCGTCAAAGTTAGTGCCGAAACACTAACGTCTTATTTCTCTGTCTCCCATTGTCGTTATAATTTTCTATACCGCTTCGACGTTGCGGGTGGTGCGGGTTGCGTGGTTTATAGCAAAGTCGTGGTTCTGTGACTTCACTCACTACAACACTTCGCCCAAAGACAAACCTGTTTTTTAGGGTTTCCACAGATTTGTCAAGACTTATTCAGGATTAGAGGTCCTTAGGACATCTTCCTCTAAATTATGGCTGTCGGCAGTCAACCATCGGCTGTTGGCAAGAAAACCTCTTGGTTTTCGAGAGCCGAGAACCGAAAGCCGATGAATTACATCACCATGCCACCGTCAACCTGAAGCGTTTGGCCGGTGATATAGCGTGCAGCATCCGATGCCAAAAAACAGACAGCATCTGCCACATCTTCTGGGTGCCCAAACGCCCGTAACGGAATCAACTCAAGCAGTTGCTGCTGACTCTGTTCGGGTATTTGTGCCGTCATATCTGTCGTGATAAAGCCGGGAGCAATAGCATTGACCGTGATACCGCGGGCACCGACCTCTTTCGCGGTAGCCTTCGTCAAACCTATAATGCCAGCTTTCGCAGCGGCATAACTCGCTTGTCCTGCGTTTCCCACGAGTCCGATAACTGACGAAATGTTAATAATTCGTCCACTTTTCTGACGTATCATAGGACGGAGAACTGCCCGGGTGCAGTACATGGTCCCGGTCAAATTTGTCTGTAATACAGCGTTCCAGTCCTCATCTTTAAGGCGCATGAGCAACATATCACGGGTAATCCCAGCATTGTTCACAAGAATATCGATTTGTGAAAATTGCGAAATCGACTTTTCAATAAGAGTGTCAACATCCGCCTTTTCGGAGATGTCAGCAGCCATTGAGAACGCGGTATAGCCCTTTCCCTGCAGCGTATCAGCGATCTGTCCGACTGCTTCAGCGGAACGAGAGCAAAGCACGACATTTGCACCGGCTTTGCAGAGACCACGTGCAATCGCTGCTCCGATGCCTCGCGACGCACCTGTAACGATTGCGGTTTTACCACTCAGCACATCTGCTTTAAAGGCACTTTGTTCTTCGGAGGTCACGTCATCACGATCACCGTGATGGTGTGCCTCCGCAGTTGTTTCACTCATTTTTTATTTACCACTTCCATGTTCATCTGTTAGCAGAGATAACGTTTCAATATCTTCAACGTTCACAGCACTACTTTCTGGCAAGGTCCGCTTCACCAAACCGGACAAAACTTTGCTGGGTCCAACCTCTACAAAATGCGTAATGCCGGTTTTCTCAAGAGTCTGCAGTGTTTTTTCCCATTGGACGGGTCGTGTTATCTGTTGAAATAGAAGATGTCTAATATCATCTGCATCTGCGGCGAACTCGCCCGTTACATTCATCACAATATCGGCTTGCGGGGACTGCATTGTCACCGATTCGAGTGGTGATGCGAATTTCTGTTGCGCGGGTGCCATGAGTGGCGAATGAAACGCCCCACTGACCGGCAACGGACGACACCGCCTCGCACCAATTTCGGCTTTTGCAAGTTCGAGGACGTGGTTGACTGCTTCGACTTCTCCAGAGATTACCAGTTGTCCAGGGCAGTTGTAATTGGCGATGTTCACAACACCTTCAGCCATGTCACAAAGTTCTTGCAGCCGCTCCGTTTCCATTCCGAGGATCGCCGCCATCGTGCCCTGCTGTGTCCTCCCAGCTTCCGCCATGAAACTCGCTCGTGCGTGTACCAAGCGCAGCGCATCTTCAAAGCCGATCACCCCTGCCGCCACGAGTGCGGAATACTCTCCCAAACTGTGTCCAGCGACCGCTCTCGGCACGATACCGCATTCCTTTAGAACTTGCAACGTTGCCACGCTACAGGTTAGAATCGCCAGTTGTGTGTTTTCAGTCTGCTTTAAGTCTGCTTCTGGTCCCTCAAAACAGAGTTGTCGCAACTCCCGTCCGAGGACTGCATCTGCCTCCTGAAAAACAGCATCGGCGGCTGGGTAAGTCTGTGCCAGTTCTGCACCCATGCCTACCTGTTGTGAACCTTGTCCCGGAAAAATGAATGCCAAATAGTTATCAGTCATCAGTTATCAGTTGTCGATAGAAGAGAGGTAGATTGCATAAAAACCATTGTGTAGGACCTATACAAATCTCACAAATCTGATAAAATGTATTGAAATCTATACAAATCTAAAAGAAGTGTTTGACTTGCCTCTCAACGAGGTCTGACACGGACTCCACAGGCGTTTTACGCCTCCTCGCAACTCGTGGCGACGGTATTAAGGTTAGAAAAATCTAAACTACGTCACTACGTTTATTGTGGTGGGGCGGGGTAGAATGTACCCCTAAGGTTTTCCCACCGACGTAGTCCACTCATTATACTATATCTTTCACCAGAAGCCAAATAAAATATCTATAGATTTATGTAAATGTGACTATATATGTAAATGTGACTATATTTGTATAGATTTTTGGCTACTGCAACTTACCCCTTTAACTGACTACCGAAGACTAAAAACTGAAAACTATAATTGTAGGAGCGTGCTTCCCCATGTCAAACCTGCGCCAAAAGTCACAAACAGAAGTAGATCGCCTGGCTTCGCGCGGCCTTCACGAATTGCCTCATCTAATGCGATGATTATTGTTGCTGCGGAGGTATTGCCGTATTTATCAACGTTGATATAGACTTTCTCTCGCGGCATGCCGAGTCTGTCGCCAACTGCCTCAATGATGCGTAGATTCGCTTGATGTGGGATTAACAAATCAACATCCTCAATGCTAACGTTTGCCTGACGGAGCACACGTTGCGCAGCCTCCGGCATAAGGCGAACACCCAATTTGAAGACTTCTCGTCCGTTCATCTGAAGTTTGTCTAACTTCTGGTCGATGGCTTCTTGAGTGACCGGCATCCTGGAACCACCCGCAGGAATACCGAGGAGGTCAATATCGGCGTAATCTCCATCCGATCCGATATAAGATGCGAGGATACCTTTCGGTTCATCTGTAGCTTGAACAACAGCGGCACCTGCTCCATCTCCAAAGAGAACGCATGTACCTCTATCGTTCCAATCAACAATTTTGTTAAAAATTTCGCCACCGATGACAAGAATCGTGTTGTATCGTCCGGATCTAATCATGCCATCAGCCAAATCCAGCCCGTAAAGGAAGCCAGCGCACGCAGCAGATACATCCATTGCGGCAGCGTTTTTTGCACCGATACCCTTCTGAACATAGCACGCTGTTGAGGGAAAAAACCGATCAGGTGTCACAGTCGCGACGAGAATCATCTCAATATCAAGAGGATCAATATGCGCGTTTTTGATAGCCCATCGTGCCGCATGTACACAAAGATCAGAGGTTGCTACATCGTCTTCAGCGATGCGTCTCTCAGCGATCCCTGTCCGTTGGAGAATCCATTCATCGCTGGTATTAACCATTTTCTCAAGGTCAAAATTAGTAACAACCCGGTCAGGGAGGTAGGATCCTGTCCCTGTGATAGTTGCATGTCGAAGTTGCGTCATTTTTTTATTATTCCTTGCGGTTCGGTCAGGTGGATTCGGTGGTTAACGTTAATCGACGTATATCTGAAGAAAAACCCCACGGAATGCCACATGTACAAATGTAATACGAGGAATGGATTTCGTCTATCCCCAGACTAAATCTCGTGTTGATTCGCAAAAATCCCTCTGCTTCGCTTACGGGCTACAATTACCGATAAAACCGCACCCTCTAACAGATGATACTACAAGTTTCCGTCACAACATCACCAAGAACCTGCGCGTAATGGAATGGAGCGCAGCCGAGGAGCCGATAAATTAAAAACCTTTATCTATGCTTCATCCGCAGATTTTAATACGGGGCGTCCATTGTAATGCCCACATTCCGAACAGACTCGGTGAGAGATAATCGTCTCCCCGCAGTATGAACAGACACTCGTGGATTTATCGTGGAGCGCGTTATGGCTCCGCCGCATTCTTTTTTTCGATTTTGACGTTCTCCGTTTTGGATGCGCCATGGTTTATCTCCTTTGTTTCACAAAATCACGATTCGAGAATCACGCTTATAATTCAAGTATTTATTTTGATTTCAACCGTTTTTCAGTATTTTTGAGAGAACCGACTTCAGAAAACGCGCTTGCAAGTTGCGCACTCAGGGAATTAGAAGCGGGGACTGATGTCTCATCCGTTATTTCACAAGAACACTCCATCGTGTTGAGATCCGTTCCACATTCTGGGCATAAACCTTTGCACGCTTCGGAACAAAGCGACCATGTCGGCACTTCAAGAATAAGTGCCCGCCGGACATCTTCTGAAATATCTAAAGTTTCCCCGTCATAGTATCGTTCATCATCTTCATCCGATTCTGACGATACATTACCAATCGTAAACAACAAGTCAAGTGTTGTTGTTATGTCCATCTCAAAGGGGTTGATACAGCGTCGACACTCCACCAAAATAGTCGTATCAACCTCGGTCGTCACATAGATATTGTCGCCACCTTGACGAAAGAGCTTGACGCTGCATGACAACGGCTTAATAAATTTTGTTTCCTCGTAAGTCAAACCGAGGGACTCGGACAGGACAAGTGCCTCGTATTCTTTGAAGTTCTCGTGTCGAAGGTCTCTCACATTGAACGCTAAAGTATCTTTTACGCCGTCCTTCATATTCAATTTTACCTCAAGAACCTGTTAGACCCTGTCTTCAAATTTACTTTGTGCGATGATCAAACAGCAAAGGTGAGTGAGACGCGTTTGCGGTTCTATATTTTAAATCTCAATAAACTTAAAAATCGACTTCTTCCTCGATTCTAATAAGCTGTGCTTCGTCCTTTACGTCTTCAAGTGTGTAAATCTGCGCGAGCGCGGCTTTCATATTCTTCTCTTGTGCCTTGTGTGTCAACATAACCAGTGACACAGTCTCCATACCGTGCGGATCCTTTTGGATGACAGAGGCGATGCTAATCTGCCAGTTCCCTAAAATCGTCCCGATTTTTGCGAGAACACCGGGTCGGTCAGCAACCACAAAACGAATGTAATACCGCGTCTCAATATCGTCAATAGGACATACACCAACTTCCGCCTGTGACCCTGCAAGCCATGCGCGTGAAATCGGAGTGCTTACGCCTTGCTGCACAGATTTCGCGGCATCAATGATGTCAGCGACAACAGCACTCGCCGTTGGCATCTCGCCAGCACCCTGTCCATAAAAGAGGGTCGGACCGACCGCATCACCGATAACACAAACTGCGTTGAATGCACCACCAACGTTCGCCAACAAACTCCGCTCTGGCACGAGTGTCGGATGCACACGTGCTTCCACACGATTTCCGTCGGCGAGTTTCGCGATTGCGAGGAGCTTAATAACGTAGCCGAGTTCGCGAGCATATTGAATCTCTTTCTGAGTGATGCTTGTAATACCTTCAACATGGAATTGCGATAGTGAAATATTACTCCGATAGGCGAGAGCAATCAGGAGAATGAGTTTTTGTGCGGCGTCAATTCCTTCAACGTCAAGGGTTGGATCGGCTTCAGCGTATCCCATGTCCTGCGCGACTTTGAGCACATCCGAAAAATCGACAGCACGCTCATGCATTTCGGTCAAAATGTAGTTACACGTCCCGTTCACAATACCGTAAAGGGAGTGGATCTGGTTGCCAGCGAAACTCTCTTGTAGGGTTTTGATGATCGGAATGCCGCCTGCCGTGCTTGCCTCAAAATTGAGACTGACTTGGTATTCTGAAGCCAGTTGGAACAACTCACCCCCATGCTCTGCAAGAAGGGCTTTGTTTGCTGTGACGACGTGTTTACCATTTTGGATCGCGCGTCTAATAAGGGAGTGTGCTGTTGTGACACCGCCGATAAGTTCAACAACAATATCAATATCTGGATTGTCAACAACTTCCGCGGGGTCAGTTGTTAAACAATCCACAGGAAGTTCAACGCCTTGCCGCGTCGCAGGTAACGTCCGTTTTACTATTTTTTTTAGGCATAATTCGGCGCCACTATTCTTGGCGATGAGAGAATTCTGATTCATCAGGATTTTGGAAACGCCTGTGCCGACAGTCCCCCACCCTAAAATGCCAACATTAATACACGACTTGTCCACTACTGCAAATCCCTCCTTTCTTTGTTATTTATCGCGCGATACACCACTTATAAAACGATATTATATATTGAGAGATCGGGGCGACTGGATTCGAACCAGCGACCTCTTGAACCCCATTCAAGCGCGCTTCCGGGCTGCGCCACGCCCCGCAATTATAGCATCAAATCTTAATTGTATCACAAGTCACGGTATAATGTCAAAAAAAATTGAGCGTTGTCCGAGATTCGCATCTGTATGCGACACATCAATTGATTCCTTATTATAGAACTGAAAAGGTCTTCCATTCGACTACCTGAGTTATGGTATTCAATTAATCCGCTCTCAATTTTTCGTTTAAAATATAAGGCAAGATCTCCGTATATCACTGTGATGATAGAATCAATACGAAGACTTGCCCTCCATTAGATTAAAAACGCAATACGTTTAGGCAAAACCCATTTCTTTGAGATTTCTGAGACTGATGCCCAAACTTTCAAACGGATCGCGCTCGTAGCAGGTGTCCTGTTCGATAATATACCATTCAACCTCTGCATAAATACAAGCGTTGAGAACAGCATCCCAATTAAGATTGCCTTCACCGATTTCCGCGAAGCGTTGTGTAGAACCTTGCATCGCCATATCCTTGAGATGGATGATGTCGGCGCGTCCTTTTAACTGGCGAATCCACGCGGCTGGGTCGCCACCACCGTGCTGAATCCAGTAGGTATCCAGTTCACTCTTGAAGTAATTCGGATTGCTTTCCGCATACAGAATCTCTAACCCAGTGCGCCCGTTATGGCGTTCCAATTCAAAACTGTGGTTATGATAGGAAAAAGTCAAGCCTCCTTCAGCAAGGCGAGCTGCGACTTCCGATGCCTCTCTCGCAAATCTGGCATATCCTTCTGCGGTTCGGTATTCGCCGGGAAGTCCGCCGATCGCGGCATGTTTGCAGCCCCACAATTGATGTTCATCAATAACAGATTGTGGTTCGTCCCGCATCCGTTCGTAACTTGTATGTGTCGCGATGATGCTGATCCCCTCACCATCAACGATGTTTTTCAGTGTGGCAGGTTCAATGGGACCAAGTGCGGAACATTGCACCGCCTCGTATCCGAGCTGACGCACCTTTTTTATCGTTTCGACGATGTCGGCTTCAGTTTTGGTAAATTCCCGAACAGTGTAAAGTTGTGCTGCGATCTGCTTCGCAGACAGTGATGAATGCCCTTGGGCGTTTTGTGTTGCCATAATTTCTCCTTCTATCTGACATATTCTATTTCTGGTAGTATACCAAAAAGGAACTTGACCGTCAAATTAATGCTAAAAACTCACAACCGATACCTTAAAAAACATTTGCAGATAAAAAACAGTTTTGATAAACTTTTATATATCATGAATTCTTTTTTCTTCGGCGGTAACAAACCAGGCTCCTTTCGGCTTTTCCGCCTACTCCTTCATTTCCCAAATTTTGTCAAACTGGCATGGCGACTGTTTGTCGATGAACGTGTCCCTGTCCATCGGAAAGCGATTCTCATCCTTGCCGAATTATTGGCAGTTGTGTTCGCTGTCGCCTATTTGGTGAATCCGCTTGATTTCGATTTTATCCCTATCTTTGGTAGGGTTGACGATCTTCTCATTGGGGCGTTTGTGATTCTTGTGCCGAGTGCGTGGCTGTTTATTCGGCTATGTCCTGAACCTATCGTTCGTGAACATGTAGAACGGATTTCACATGGGAAATGAATAGGACTTGCTCGACACACCCTATTTTTCCAACACATCACATTTTTTCCTAACTTTTTTGCAACTTTATTATCTAATAGGTGTGTCTTTAGGACGTAGCACACAAAATGAAAAATAATGGTTCGGACCGCCTCCAGGATCGGACCTAACACTCAATTATATAGGAGGTTTTACATTATGTTCAGACTCAGCACTGCCCTGCGTAACCCTGTACGGGTAATTTTGGTTTTAGCAGTCCTTATTGTCGCCGCGGGAGTTATCATTGACAGGGATACAAACGAGTTCACCCTACAAACTGCCGTCGGGCAAACGAACGATACACTTCAAACGTCAGAAGATTTCCAGCACTTGGAACGCGCAAATCGAGCATTTATTGATTTAGTGGCACGGACGCGTCCTGCTGTTGTTCAAATTACAACAAAAACACAACGGAGAATCATAACTTCGGAAAGACAAGAAATATCTCCCGAACAAGAAGAGCAATTTAGAGACTTTTTTGGAGATGAATTCTTCAGACGCTTTTTTCCAGAACAAGAAGGAGAACAGCGCGAACAACAAGCACCTCGCCAACGTATACTCCCGAATTCGCCCCCTGTTAGGGGTATTGGCTCTGGGGTGATTGTCAGTGACGATGGCTATATCCTTACCAATAACCATGTCATTGAAGGAAGCGATGAAATTACCATTACCTTGTCAAACGGAAAAGAATATACAGCCGAGTTAGTCGGTCGCGATGCCGCTGGAACTGAAGTCAGTGGCACCGATTTGGCACTGCTCAAAATTGACGCGGACGGGCTTCCAACCCTTCCATTTGGTGATTCAGATCAGCTCGAGGTTGGTGAATGGGTGATTGCCATCGGAACGCCACTTAATTTTTCTCAAACCGTGACACGAGGAATCGTGAGTGCGAAAGGCCGACCTGGGCATCGCAGCGGTATTCAATACGGTAATTTTATCCAAACGGATGCGCCGATCAATCGAGGAAACAGCGGCGGTGCTTTGATCAACATTCGCGGCGAATTGGTAGGAATTAATACCGCGATTATCACCGGTGGTCTTTCCACAGGAAATATCGGCATTGGCTTCGCCGTTCCGAGTAAAATGGCACAACAAGTCTTACCGCAACTTATTAAACACGGCAAAGTTGAGCGCGGTTGGCTCGGTATCAGCATGAGAAATGTCGATCCGGATTTGGCAGAAAAGTTGAACTTTGATACACCTCGTGGTGCTTTTGTGCGTGGCGTTAGCAAAGGGAGTCCTGCAGATAAAGGTGGAATCCAACGCTCAGATGTTATCGTTGAATTTAATGGCGAAACAATTCGAGATAGTAATGATCTGATGCATGTTGTAGGAGCAACAGAGGTCGGCAAATCTGTTGAAGTCATAGTGATCCGAGGAGACAATAAAGAAAAACGGTTGACCGTCAAACTGGGCAAACGGACTGAAGAGGCTATCGCTAAACTCAACGCTCAGTTGTATGAAACCGAAGTTAATCGGGCAGAAGTTGAAGAGTTACATCAAAAACTTGATGAAAATGAAGCGTTTGCTGGACTTCAGGTTCAGAAGTTGACCCCCGCGATTGCCGAGCGTTACGGATACGCGCCAGATGAAAAAGGGGTCGTCGTCACACAGGTTGACAGCGGAAGCACTGCCGAGAAAAAAGGTATCGTCGCCGGATCTCTCATTCAAGAAATGGAATGGACATCGATTGACGATCTTGCGTCCTATTCCCGTCTTGTGGAACAACTTACAAACGAAAATAAAACGCAGGTGCTTCTCTATGTTAAGTCGCCAAATGGACAGGGTGGGGCGTATGTGACAATCAAAGTTCCCACATCAGACGATACATCAGACAGATAATTCACGCGGTGAACCCACACTCTTGTGGGTGCACGGATTTAACGCTTGACGGATAGTTGTCATTCTGGTATACTCCCTGAAAACAACTATCCTTTCTTATATCAAGGGAATTGTCGGTTTTGGAATCCCAATCCTTTAGGTTCGGGAGGAAAAACCGCCCTCTTGGAAAGGACCAAAGCGTTCATCGTTCATTTTTTCCTTGACACTTGGTCCGAAATTGTGGTATAATGAGCGTATCAGGTTGGAAACCGACAGTGTTTAGCATTACCGCTTGGTAATGTGTCTGCCTCCCACTCAACAGGGGATAAATAC